>CAMKTM010000032.1 GCA_946415695.1 uncultured Prevotellaceae bacterium
GTAGTGTAAAAATTGGTGTAAAATTATAAAATTTTACACCTCGCATGAAAGTGTAAGTTGGTGTAAAATTACATGTATATATCTATATAAATAGATATACATGTTTTACACTTACTCTTACACACATACTTATGAAGCACTTAAACAAAGCATTAACATGTTCGAAATTTTTACACCAAGGAGGCGACGCACAATGTAAAATCTATGAATATATTTGGAAGACATAAAAACGCTCAAGAAGAAGCCATAGTGCAGAAGAGTACAGAATATCTGAGGAAATTAGTCATTGCCTGCCTTGCGGAAAAAGAAAATCATGGTATTGGGTATGCATTGGAAGAATGGAAAGATTTTTTTACGCAGAGTGATATGTGGATCGAAAGCCGAGACATATTGTTTGGAAACGAAGGTCTGTTTGTTTTCATGTCAGCCGGACACGAAAGTAATGTCTATAAAAGTAGATATGAAGATGTTGTGTACAAGATAAGACACAGCTCTAATTTTGTCGCAGATATATATTGCGCGGCTACTCACAACATTTTTTTCCAGATACCTTTTATACCTTTGTTGGCTTCACATCTTTTCAAAATAAAATTGCCGTTGTACTTAAGCAGAAGTTTGTAGGCGTAACACATTCCACTTACTCCCAAATCGAAAAATACTTAAAGTCCCACGGCCTTGACTATTATTATATGCCTGGTTGCATCATGGCATGGAAACGTGGAGTAAACGGAATAAGATGTGCCGACATTTGCCCCAAAAACGCCATTTTTGCAGACGGGAAAACCTATATCATTGACGCATCATTTGAGTTTAAAGACCTTAACTTTACAACTATGTTTTGAAGTTTGGGATAAAAGTTGTACCTTTGCATCAAGATAGGGTTTTGAATACCGCGCTTGATTGTATCTCAGGAGGGAGAGGGTTCAAAGTCCTATTCTTTATATAAAGGGGTCAAAAACATAAACCGCCACCATCCAAGCAGACGGCGGCGGTCTAAGGTGTATAGAAGTTTGCGCAAATGGGCGGTTTTATAGTTGTTATGGCGAATCTCTCTTTATAAAGTCATCTTTCAACGCGCACGCACGCGATAGGCTATTCATCTTCACTTGTATTCCTTGGCCTTCCAGACTTGTACTTCAGCAAATCCGCAAAATAATAATATTTTTTGGCTTCTGTTGGGTCTTCAGACGGAAAAAGAAACTTATGCCGCAGAGCCATTGCGAAAGCCCATGCGGAAAGCTGTTCCCTGTATTTCTGTGCGAAGTGTGCGAAGGTTTCATGCTCAAAGAAATGCCGCACGTCCAATTCTGACAACGGAGTATTAAGGGCGTAGGTGTTGCCGCATTTGTCGGCAAACAGGGCAAAAAACTTTTTCATTTCCCTTTTTATGTCCACAACATCGTATGACACTTGCATACTCACTTCTTCAGCGTTCTGTCGTATTGTTTGTTTTCGTATAATCATAGTGTATGTTTTTAGCGTTAATGAATAAAGGGCAGCGGAATGGTATTTCTCCAGCCGCCACCCCGTCAAGAAACTCGGAACTTTTCAACGAATAGAACTATATAAGTTTAGGCTAAAATCAGATGAAAGATTTTTCCAAATTCATTCTGCACGCTTCCTCTTCAGCTTCTTGGGCTGTCCTTTTGGCAAGGTGCGCTTTGACATCGAAACTGCTGTTTTCCTCGTCCTCTATGGTTGCATGTGCTCTTTGTGCGAGGTTGTCAAACATTTGCCTTTCTTCCGGCGTGAATCCCTCGATTTGTTGTTTTGTGAAAATTGTCATGTTCTTATGTATTTAGTTGGATTAGATGATTGTTCTTTCGGGATGCTTGGGGTCGTGCGGATTGCCAACTACAAAACCATATCTTAAGGCTGTTGTCGTATCGAACTTCACGCATCCATCAACCCACATTTCTGCAAAGGCTTCTGCTGTCATACATTGTAGGTCTGCGAGGTTCTGCGATTTTACATTGTGCTCATCCTCCCATCTTCTTAGTTCTCTTACCATGTTTATGCACTGCCATACCATGAGATAATGATCTTTGGCCTCATCGCTGACTGCATGTGTTGACATAGCTCTTACTACGTCATCTATATTGTTACAATAGAAATTCTCTATTTGTCCATCATAGACCCAGCTTGCACCATGCCACTCACTCACAACCCGTTCAATCGTCTTTATATATCTACTGGCTCGCGCAATGATGCTTTGCCATGATGCAAGCCGTGTGATTCTCTCTGATTCTGTCAGAGACATATCTTTCTCCACCAAGGCCATGCGCTTGCCTGTCTTTGCGCGAATCCATTCGGCGGTGATGCCTGCAAGGTCTGTGCTTATAGGTGCAAGTTCTTTGATGTTTGAAAGTGCTCTATACGCTCCCTGAAGCTCTTGCACAGCCTTACGGATTGCATCGTCAAAGTTTCTTCTCTCGTGCTCGACACAAATCATGTCCGGCAGCTTGTGGATGTTTTGCAACTGTTTCATGTTCATTCAATATTTGATGTTTTGACAGCACAAAGGTACACAGATAGCACCATTTCAAAGCATTTTCTTTCGGTAATTGCACTATTTCCCGAAAACTTTTCCAAGAAACTTGCTTGATTCTCAGAAAAGATGTACTTTTGCATTGTCAAAATCACAATTGCGGTATGATGATGCCGCCGCACAAGCGGCTATTATTGTACCCTTACCTTTCCGAACGTAAAAACATTTTACGGCACCGAGTCGGGTTGCAGTAATGCCCCGGAGGTTTAGCAATTGTGAACCTTGACAACTCGTAGTGCCGTTTTCTTATTGTCAAAAATATAATTGTATGGAAACAACCATCAAACGCGGCTCACAGCAGCCGACCAACGCGGGAGGAATCAGAGAACCCCGCGAAAATTACGACGAGTTTTTCAAGATTGGTAAAGAAAACAGAGTATTTGCCTTCTGCTGCAATGATGAATATTGGCAGGAAAAGGGGCACGTTGCGGATGCTTTTTCTCAACTTGAAGAATGCTTCGACTTGACGGAAGAATCAAAGAACAAAATCCGCGTTGTCCTTTGCCACTACAACACCCTTCTTGAGCGTCACTTCGACGTGCTGCACAAGAGTCAGCAATACGAGAAAGAACAAGGATAACAAAGAAAAAAACGAGAGGCCGCTTGGGTCTCTCGTGTCGTAAGGCATCGAGTTGTTGCCAACCCCATACCGTTCACGACTGCAAAGGTACAACTATTCTCCGGAACTACAAAGAATACCCAAAAGAAAAACAAAATAAAGATTCTTTGAAATATCCTTTGTCGTTTCGGATATTCTTTCTACTTTTGCAGCGTGAGAGGCGGTAAACCTTCAGAGACCGCGTCTCACTCCAGCCATTAGCGCAATGGGCTTTGTGTAACCCGTGCTTTTGGCTTTTGTTTTTGCCATTCGCTTTCGCTTATCGTATGCCACACAAAAAAAATAAAAAATCTCGGCGAGAGGTCAGAAACCCCCAGCCGATAGTGTTAAGGGGGGGGGTACCCCAATAATTACGAATTATCTTTTTTCTGTTGGAAGGCTTAATATATCGGAATTATTTCGTACCTTTGCACACGTTCTCACACCGAGAGAATATTTGAATAACATCGAGCCGCTCTTATCCGTGATGGAAAAGGGCGGTTTTTCTTCTATCATCCGGGAAGGTGCAGTATCAACGAAGTAGCAAATCTTTACTTTTCGACAAAAGAAAAGCCCTAATTGATTGATTTTCAATTAGGGCTTGTGGTGCCACCAGGAATCGAACCGGGGACACAAGGATTTTCAGTCCTTTGCTCTACCAACTGAGCTATGGCACCAACTTGCAGAAACCGAAAACAGAGGACAAAGCCACCCGTTTTGCTTTTGCGAGTGCAAAGGTAAGCCTTTTTCCTGAACCCTGCAAGTATTTTTGCAAAAAAAATGGCCGAAAAACAAAACTTTCAACTTTCTGCTTTCTACTTTCAACTATTTTTCGTACCTTTGCAGCGGTTTTAATGCAATTTTGATTGCTTTGGCATCAAGTCACGCTTTTAATGCGTGGAACGGAAAGTAGCGCAGTTGGTAGCGTACCACGTTCGGGACGTGGGGGTCGGGAGTTCGAGTCTCCTCTTTCCGACTTTTCCCCATTGAACATTGACCGCTGAACTCGTTGGACTCCTATTTTGTCCGATGCCCGCCGATGGTCAATGTTTAATGTTTAATTTTCAATGGAACAATGGTTTGCTATGCGCGTCACCTATCGACGCGAAATGAAGGTCAAGGCGGACATGGACGCGCTTGGCATTCAAGCCTTCGTCCCGATGCGGCGCATCATTCAGCAAGGCCAGCGGCTGAAGAACACGCTGGAGCCCGCCATACACAATCTCATATTCATATACGCAAGCGAGGAAAAGATGAGGACGCTGAAGAAGACGCGTCCCGAGCTGCAATACATGATGCGCCAGATGAATGGGAAGATGGAGAAAATCATCGTGCCGAAGCGACAGATGGACGACTTCATGAAGGTTTGCACCACAAGTCCCGACTTCGTAGAGATTGTTGCGGCCGACGGCGTCCTGCTCAAGCCCGGACAGGAAGTCATGGTGGTGAGCGGGCCTCTGCAAGGCGTCTGCGGTTACTTCCAGCGCGTTGAGGGCCACCGTGCCCGCCGCCTCATCGTCAGCATACAGGGCGCTTGTTCCGCCACCATCGAGATTAAGGCAGAAGACGTGACGCCCGTCTGAGCGAAGCGTGTCCCGCACTATTTAACGATGGAGGTGCATTTGTGGCGAAGGACTTTACTCTCCTTGAGATAGGCTTTCGCAGTGCCAATGCGCAGGAAGAGGTCGAGGCGGACAGGAATGTGGTTCTTGTCGTCAGAGACATAGAAGGTGATGATTTCCTTCTCTTTCCCCTCCGGATACTCTACGAAAGAAAAGACGAGGCAACGGTAGGTGACGTCCGTGCTCTTCATCTTGAAGTTTTTGCGTCCGCGGTAGATGAGCGTTATCTCCTCCACCTTGTGCCCGTCGGCCATCGGGAAATGCAACTTCTGGCCCACTTGGAACTTCTCCGGCTGGAAAGAGCGCGCACGCAGCAGCATACTCATCATGTCGAAAATGCACATAGGGCTGTCGCACACCCTGTCCGAGGCAATGCCCCTGCGGTTCAGGTAATGCTGGTAGAGGCGCGTCATGCCGTCCTGATAGGCATAGCGCACTTCATCGACATAGTAGTGCCCGCCTTCGTTGGCACCCTTCTTGAAATACAGCGGCGTCATGTCCTCTGCAACGACGCTCAGCATCGTGTCCCGCATCATGAAAAAGCGGTCGAGGCGCTTGCTGGTGTGCGTGATGAGATGGCTCTTGAAGGCCGGCTTGCCCTCCCACGTCGTCTGCTTGATATCCATCGTGGCAGAGCCGGCACTAATCCAGATGAACTTCCAATTGTAGAAAAGGTCGTAAGTCAGTTCCTCGCCTGCAATGAACGCAGTATTCTCAGCCGTGCATTGGGCACGAAGAGACGACAGGCCACATGCCAAAGCCACAAGGCTGACAAAGCATCTTAACCTAAATAGCTTATACTCTTTCATTCTTCAGCGTTTCTTTTTTTCTTCCTGTTTCTGCCTTTCGCGCTCTTTGTTGCGCTGCTTGATATCTTTCTCCTTGTCGGGTTTCTGCTTGGTAATCTCTGCAGGCTTCTGTGCCGCACGCGGAATTTCGAGCGGAGCCCAATCCTGCTCTATGTCCCATTTCGCCTTGACGTTGATGGGCTTCGGGAAGTAAAAGACTTGTTCCGGCTGCCGACCGCCCAGATACTCGCCTGAGGTCCAAAGACCGTTGTTGTCGCTGTCAACGATGCAACGCAAATAGTAGTCGCCAGGCTTCAGGTAGAAGAAATCGGCTCGGCCGTCTGCCTCGGCGGTACATTCTGCCACGCACTTGTCTGCTTTGTTCAGCAGCTGGACAAGGATGCGGGCCGTATCCGGCAGGATGACATGAATGAAGAGCGACCCGAAGTCGTCCTCGCTCTTGACCGAGAACTCGTTCTTGATTGCCCTGCAGTGTTCTCCCATGATACCGACAACGGCCGCGCTGTCGATGGTGAAGCGGTACTGCCGCTTCTGTTCCCATTCGGCATAGAGCGTGTATGACTTCACGTCGCGGTCCGGCAGGAAGAGGAAAGGCTCCGGCAGCCACAGGGTGTCCTGCTTCCTGTAGAGATGCATCTTCGTCGTGTCGGCACTGGCAATAGGTTGTTTGGCTATATAGTGCACGTTCTGATTGGGGTCGAGGCTTCCGCTTGGCTTCGGCGAGATTTCCAGGAAAGTCGTTTCAAAAGGATTAGCCTCTAATTGCGCAGGTCCCTTCAACTTCTTCATGCGCTTTTCCTGCTGCTTTTGCCAGTCCTGAATCTTCCTCTGGTTCTCCTTCTGAATCTTCTGCCAAGTCACCTTCGGAGCCATCTCCTTCAGCTCTGTATTAGGGCTAAGGACTCCCAACGTGTCGGTCTCGAGGTAAGTAATCTCGAACTTCATCGTGTCTTCGCGATGCGTGAAAGCGGTATCCGTTATCCAATAGACAATGGTATCGTTATGCAGCGAAGCGTCTGCCACAAGGCAGTTCTCGTCGAAGTTCAAGCCCTTGATGACAGGCAACGTGTCGGCAGGAGCGGTGAAGAAAAGCCTCAGGACATTCGGGTCGGGGCGCTCCATCTTGAGCAGGTGCTGGTCCTGCCCTTCTTCAAGGAAAGCATTGAGCACCAAGTCATCAGGGAAGTAGCGGACAAAGGGAACGGCACGGATCGTGTCTATTTCTGTAGAGTCGCGCCAGACGGTGTCCATGCGCTCGTCCCACTTGCAGTAGGCCGTGAAAGTGTCCGTCATAAAAGCAATGCGCTCGCTCTTCTGCGAGAAGAGGAAATCGCCATCCCTGTCCTCAAGGGCAAAGGCGCGGTACTTCCCAGCCTTAACACCCTTGATGCAGAACTTCCCCGAGCCGTTGGTGCGCGAGACACGGCTGAACGGCTTGCTCTTGAGGATAGAGTCATTGAAGAACGTGTCAATGGGATAGAGGCCGACAAGTATTCCCTTTATCGGCTCCAAGTCAGCAGCATTGAGCACAATGCCGGCCACTTCCATCGTATCTATTGCGTCACCGGTGCTGAAGCTGTAGGTATAGTGCCCCATTGGGTTGCCCTCGTTGTTGTCCACGATGGCATCGCTGAAGTCGATGGTATAGGTCGTGTTTGCCTTCAGGGAATCATAGAGCGTAATCTTCACGCTTTTGCCCTCGGCACGGATGTTTGCCGGCTCTATCTGCGGAGGCGAGACGATGACCTTCTCGTTGGCATTCTCCAGCTTGATGTATTCGTCGAAGCGAATACGCATCTTGCGCTGGTCATTGTTGGTGGAGCGGTCAGCGGGATAGCACGCCACCACCTTGGGAGGCACCTCGTCGTAGATGCCACCATCGGGAGCGCCAATGCTTGCACAAGCCGCCATGAGCAGCAACGCCAAACCGGCAAGGATGTGTTTCGTCTTCATTGTCTCTTAACTTCTACTCGTTGAGTGCCAGCACTTGCTCTATGATGTCGCGGTTGTTGGAGAGGCGCGGCACCTTGTGCTGTCCGCCGAGCTTGCCCTTCTGCTTGAGCCAGTCGTTGAAGACGCCCGGGCGTGCCTTGATGAGTTCGAGCCGCTGAAGCGTGATGTCCTTGTAGCGCTTGGCCTCGTAGTCGGAGTTTATCTGCTGGAGGCTTTCGTCGAGGATGCGGGCGAAGGCTTCCAAGTCGTGCGGCTCGCGACTGAACTCCACGACCCACTGATGGCGACACTTGCCGTTGGCATCCATGAAGACAGGCGCGGCGGTGTATTCCAGCACTTCGGCTCCTGTCCGACGGCATGCCTCGGCCAGTCCCTTCTCGGCATTATCCACAATCAGCTCCTCGCCGAACGCATTGATGAAGGACTTCGTGCGACCGGAAATGACAAACTTATAGGGATGCTTCTCCGTGAAACGTATCATGTCGCCGATGATGTAACGCCATAGGCCGCTGGATGTGGTGATGACCATCGCATAGTTGCGACCCGTCTCTATGCCCCAAAGAGGAACAACGCTTGGCGCCTCCTTGTCGAACTCGTCCATCGGGATGAACTCATAAAAGACGCCATAGTCAATCATCAGGCTCATGGCAGCATCTTTCGGGTCGTCCTGCAAGCCGAAGAAGCCTTCGGAGGCATTATACGTCTCCATGTAGTGCATCCCGGGAGAAGTGATGAGCCGCTGGTACTGTCCGCGATAAGGCGTGAAAGCCACTCCGCCGTGGAAGAATACTTCCAGATTAGGCCAGACCTCGTTGAGGTATTGCTTGCTGCTGAGTTCCATCACTCGGTTCAGGACGGACAGCATCCAAGAGGGAACGCCGCTCAGATTCGTGACGTTCTGTTTCATGGCTTCCCTCGCTATTCTGTCCCTTTTTATCTCGAAATCGCTAAGCAGCGCAGTGGCCTTCTTTGGCACACGTATCAGGTTGACGAGCGGATTGATGTTCTCGATGAGGATGGCACTGAGGTCGCCCACAAGACTGCCCGGCAGGTTGTAGTTCGGGGAATGGCTGCCACCAAGTATCAGGGCTTTGCCGTCAAAGATGCGGCTTTTCGGGTTGTTCCTCAAATACCATACCACGGCATCGGTGCCACCGGCATAGTGTGTGTCGTGCAAATTGTCGTAGCTGACAGGGATGAACTTGCTTTTGTCGTTTGTCGTACCGCTGGACTTTGCATACCACTTCACCCTGCCTGGCCAGAGGACATCCTTCTCGCCATGCCTCATGCGGTCGATAAAGCCTTTCAGCTCTTCGTAGGTGTTAAGAGGCGTCTGCCGCGCGAAGTCCTCATAGCTGAGGTTCTTGCTATAGCCGTACGTCCTGCCCCATTCCGTCCCGGCTGCCTTTCCGAGCAATCGCCTGAGGACGTCTCGCTGCAATGCCTCTGCCTCCATGGCATAATGGTCAAGCTGGTGGCAACGAGGCGTAAAGATTGGACGTATGATACTTGTCAGAGACATAGTGTCATTTACAATTTGACGATTTACGAATTACTTCCCGCTGAAGGGAGTTTTGAGGGCTTCTTTACCAACTCATCGTGCAGCTTTCTGTCGTGCTTAAGGTGGTGCAAAGCATTCTTACTGGCCTTCTGATGGCTCTCCTTCTTTGAATAGCCTTTGCCTCGGGCACATTCAATGCCACCAATGACTACCTTCGTGTTGAAGAGAGGAGAACCGTCTTCTGCCTTTGTCTCATCAAGCAGGACGTACTCAAGGCTGACCTTGTGCTTCTGGCACCACTCCAAAAGCTTGCTCTTGAAGTTCACCTCCTGATATGCAAGTTTGTCAATGTCGATGAGGCGGTGCATAATTTTCTTCCTGATGAAGCTCTTGCAATGGCCATATCCTCTGTCAAGATATATGGCGCCGATAAGGGCTTCAAACGCATTGCCGGCAAGGTAGCTGTTGTGCGTCTGGTTATGTTCGTTACTGCGGACGAGCTTGTCGAGGCCTATCTCTGTCGCCAGCCTGCCCAGCGACTCGCGCTGAACGATTTTGCTTCTTGTGTTGGTGAGGAAGCCTTCACGCTTGTTGGGAAAGTGATGAAAGACTATCTCTCCTACGACTGCATCGAGTACGGCATCGCCAAGGAACTCAAGGCGTTCGTTGTTGAGAGGGGTTCCGCTCTTGGCGTGAGCAAGCATTGACTTGTGCATCAATGCCTCTTGATACAGGCTTATCTTGTGCGGATAGAAGCCCAGCATATTACGAAAAGCGCGACAAAGCTCCTTGTCCTTTCGGAAAGGCAACTTTATCGCGTCTATCAGGTTTGCAGCAGACACGGCCTTTTTACTCTGCGTACTTCTTAAAGATAACGCAGGCGTTATGACCTCCGAATCCAAACGTGTTGCTCAGTGCAGCACGCACGGTGCGCTTCTGTGCCTGGCCGAAGGTAAAGTTCAACTTGTAGTCAATCTCCGGGTCTTCGTCGCCCACTTCATGGTTGATGGTTGGGGGAACGATGTCCTCCTTGACTGACAATACGCTTGCCATGGCCTCGATGGCTCCTGCTGCGCCGAGCAGATGGCCTGTCATGGACTTTGTACTGCTGATGTTAAGCTTGTAGGCATGTTCACCAAAGACAGAGAGGATGGCTTTGCATTCGCTCACGTCGCCGACGGGTGTTGAGGTGCCATGAACATTGATATAGTCAATATCCTCAGGCTTCATGCCAGCATCTTCGAGGGCATTCTCCATGACGAGCTTTGCCCCGAGACCTTCGGGATGCGAAGCCGTGATGTGATGTGCGTCGGCACTCATGCCTGCACCTGCCATCTCGGCATAGATCTTTGCACCGCGGGCCTTGGCGTGTTCCAGTTCTTCGAGCACGAGGATGACACTGCCTTCAGCCATAACGAAGCCGTCGCGGCTGGCGCTGAAAGGCCGGCTGGCCGTTTCGGGGCTGTCGTTGCGGGTGCTCAAGGCATGCATGGCCGTGAAGCCTCCCACTCCTGCCGCAGTGATTGCGGCCTCTGCTCCGCCGCTGACAATGGCGTCGGCCTTGCCGAGACGAATGAGGTTGAAGGCATCGGCAAGTGCGTTGGACGAAGAGGCACAGGCGCTGGAGGTGATGTAGTTGGGGCCGTGGAAGCCATATTTGATGCTAATGTGGCCGGCACTGATGTCGGCTATCATCTTAGGCACGAAGAAGGGATTGAACTTCGGACCGATCGTGTCGCAGGTCTTGGCATAGGCAATCATTTCTTCCTCGTACGTTTTCATTCCTCCGATGCCGACACCGAGGACAACGCCCACGCGATTCTTGTCGATTTCCTCCAGATTCATGGCACTATCTTCAACAGCCATAATGGCCGCTGAAAGTGCGAGCTGGCAATAGGGGTCCATCTTGCGGGCTTCTTTCCTGTCGATGAATTGTTCCGGGTTAAAGCCCTTGACCTCGCAAGCGAACTGCGTCTTGAACTTAGAGGCATCGAAGTGTGTGATAGGCGCTGCGCCGCTCACACCTGCAAGCATGTTCTGCCACGTCTCTGCAGCAGTATTGCCCAAAGGAGTGATGGCACCAATGCCTGTCACTACAACTCTTTTCAATTTCATTTAGTATAATTCATAATTAGTAATCCATAATTCATAATCAGTAAACGCGATGCTTCCTTTTTGGGGCAGGCATACAGCCGTATATAAGGCAATTATGAATTATGAATTATGAATTGTGAATTGCTTCTTACTTGTTTGCTTTGATGAATGCAATTGCATCAGCGACGGTAGAGATCTTCTCTGCCTTGTCATCGGGAATGGTAATCTCGAATGCCTTCTCGAACTCCATAATCAGTTCTACGGTGTCAAGAGAGTCGGCACCAAGATCGTTGGTAAAAGATGCTTCGGGAGTTACATCTGCTTCATCTACACCCAACTTGTCAACAATAATCTCTTTTACTTTAGCTTCAATTTCTGACATAATTCTATGTTTTTGTTATCAATAAATGTTTCTTATCTCTTTTCGCGCTGCAAAGTAACAACAATTTGCGCAAATATGCAACACCTGAACGGAAAAACATGCTCTATCTTGCACGTTTTAACTTTTTTTGTGCAAAAACAGAGCATTGCGAACTGTGGAAGGGCTCTCTTGATGCTATATATATAAATAATGTGTGAAATATCTGGCGAAGCATTTTGTACTTTCTGCACTTATTTGTACCTTTGCATTCATTATGCCACGATACGCTGACGTCATACTCCCGTTGCCGTTGCAGGGGACTTTCACTTACGCGCTGCCTCCCGACTGCGAGGTTGTGCCGCAGGTGGGATGCCGTGTGATTGTGCCCTTCGGCAGCAGAAAGTTCTACACTGCCATTGTGATGCGCCTTCACGACGAGACGCCACCCTACCCCACCAAGCTCGTCTCGGAGGTGCTCGACGCCTCGCCTGCCGTCCTGCCCGCACAATTAAGCCTTTGGCAATGGATCAGCGACTACTATCTCTGTTCGATGGGCGATGTCTTCAAGGCAGCTATTCCTGCGGCGCTCAAGCCGAAGTGCGAGACGAAGAAAGGGGCAAGGAGCAAGGGGCAGGGAGCAGGAGGTTTGTCTGGGCAGGAAGCTTTCTCTTGCCCCCCGGCCCTTGCCCCTTGCCCCTTGAGCGATGTCCAGCAGCAAGCCATGGAGGGCATTGTCAGCCAGTGGCAGACGCACGACGTATGCCTTTTGCACGGCGTGACAAGCAGCGGAAAGACGGAAATCTACATCCACCTCATGAAGAAGGCCATCGAGGAGGGGAAACAGGTGCTCTTCATGCTGCCGGAGATTGTATTGACCACGCAGCTGACGGAAAGGTTGCGGCGCGTCTTTGGAAACCGTATGGGGGTCTATCACTCCAAGTACAGCGACAAGGTGCGGGCCGAACTTTACCAGAAGATGCTCTCCGAGGAGCCGTACGACATCGTGGTGGGGGTGCGCAGCAGCATCTTCCTGCCTTTCCAGCGCCTCGGGCTTCTCATCATCGACGAGGAGCACGAGACGTCTTTCAAGCAGCAGGACCCTGCCCCACGCTATCACGCCAGGAATGTAGCTCTCGTCATGGCGAGACAGGCCGGCGCGAAGGCCTTACTCGGTTCTGCCACGCCATGTTTGGAGTCGTACCACAACGCCTTGGTCGGCAAGTATGGCCTCGTTACGCTGAAGACACGCTATGCCGGCCTCAGCCTGCCCGACATCGAGATTGTAGATGTGCAGGAGATGCGCCGGAAGAAGTTAATGGGGAGCGGGCTCTTTTCTCCGCAGCTGCTTGCACACATACGCAAGGCATTGGAGCAGCGGCAGCAGGTTATCCTCTTCCAGAACCGCAGAGGCTATGCGCCTGTCCTCGAGTGCCGCGAATGTGGCTGGACGCCCCGTTGCGAGAAATGCGACGTCAGCCTGACCGTTCATCGCGGTCTCAGGCAAATGGTCTGCCACTATTGCGGCAAGGCCTACGACATCCCGACCGTCTGTCCGAACTGCGGAGGGCGCGACCTCTCCTCCAAAGGTTATGGGACTGAACGCATCGAAGAGCAACTGCAGGCCATCCTGCCCGAGGCACGCATCGCACGAATGGACCTCGACACGACACGCTCGCGCCAGAACTACGAACAGATTCTGCATGACTTCGAGGGGGGAAACACCGACATCCTCATCGGCACGCAGATGGTGACGAAGGGCCTCGACTTCGACCGCGTCAGCCTTGTGGGCATTCTCTCTGCCGACTCTATGCTTGCCCAACCCGACTTCCGCAGCTACGAACGCGCTTTCCAACTTATGGAGCAAGTAGCCGGCAGGGCGGGACGGAAGGAGTCCGTCGGACACGTCGTCCTGCAAACTCGTGATGCCAGCAACGCCATTGTCCGCCAAGTTCTGGCGCACGACTACGAAGGCATGTACGCAGAGCAGGCAGAGGAGCGAGAGCTGTTCCGCTATCCGCCCTTCTGCCGCGTCATCTTCATCTACTTAAAACATCGCGACGAGGCTGTCGCCGAAAGCCTTGCGACAGACTTTTCAGTTCTGCTCCGCCAAGTCTTCGGCGAAAGGGTGTTGGGGCCCGACACGCCTCCCGTGAGCCGCATCCAGCGCCTGCACATACGAAAGCTCATCCTGAAGATGGAACTGACGGCTCCCATGTCTGCCGTACGCGAGCGTCTCCTTGCGCTGCAGAGCCAAATTCTGCAGATGCCCGGGTATCACTCGGCGCAGGTGTATTATGATGTAGATTGAGTTCAAGCCCATCCTTCCCACAGCGAGTTGTTTGCTTGTACATGTACGTGCAATTGCTTGTACATGTATAAGCAATTGCTTTTACATGTACAAGCAAACAATCCCCCCTACCGCATCAGGCAAAATCAAAGAGGGTGAGCCGAAATTATTAGTGTCCGGGGAATTCGGCCAGAAAGCTGTCAGCCCAGAGACGTCCGGTCTGCTGCCTGAGCAACTACAGGAGCGCAAGAGCGCCCTGGGTATATATGATGGAGAAATAAACAGCGCCCCGACAGTGCAAAAGCATTGTTACGATGAAATGCTTTTGCACTGTCAAGGCGCAATTTGTTGTGGTGCTCGTTCTTAGGACGATGCCATTGGTGGTGGCTCAATGCCCTTTCTTCGCTTTACTCAAGCGCAGGCGGAACAGGGCGTTATTGCTTCAGAACAGGACGGATGGTGAACCCGTAGGAAGAGAGATAGTAAGTCGTTGAGGCTCTCGACAAATCGTTGTGCAGGCAATAGGGACTGATAGAGGCGATAGAGTGTGGCATGTAGCGTGCTGAAGCCCAGAATGAACCATACTCGCCGCAACCCTCAAATATCGTTCCGTCCTTGCCCCCACGCTGTTTGCAAACCCGCTGCCATCAGCAGCAGAACTGCGAAGACACTTCTTGATTTCATAATTCTTGCTATTTAAATGGGGATGACAGGCCCAATGGGCTTAATAGGCAAAGATGGGATAGCCCTCCATGATGGCGTTGACTTCGCTGCGCACCTGGGCGATGACCGTCTCGTCCTCGGGGGCGTTCAGCACGCGCTCGATGAACTCTGCTATCTTCACCATGAGGTCTTCCTTGGCACCACGTGTGGTGATGGCAGGTGTGCCAAGACGGATGCCGGAGGTCTGGAAGGCGCTGCGGCTGTCGAAGGGCACCATGTTCTTGTTGACAGTCAGGTCGGCGGCAACGAGTGCCTTCTCCGCCACCTTGCCCGTCAGGTCGGGATACTTCGAGCGCAGGTCAACGAGCATAGAGTGGTTGTCCGTGCCGCCGGAGACAATGTCGAAGCCGCGCTTGATGAGTTCATCGGCCAGGACGGCGGCATTCTTCTTCACCTGCTTTGCCCATTCCTTGAACTCGGGCTGCAATGCCTCGCCGAAGGCCACGGCCTTGGCTGCGATGACGTGCTCCAAAGGTCCGCCCTGAATGCCAGGGAAGACGGCACTGTTCAGCAAGGCCGACATCTTCTTGACTTCGCCCTTAGGCGTTGTCTTGCCCCACGGGTTGTCGAAGTCCTTGCCCATGAGGATAATGCCGCCGCGCGGACCGCGAAGGGTCTTGTGCGTCGTGCTGGTCACGATGTGGGCATACTTCACGGGGTTGTCAAGAAGTCCGGCGGCTATCAGTCCGGCAGGATGCGCCATGTCTATCATCAGGATGGCTCCCACCTTGTCGGCAATCTGACGCATACG
>CAMKTM010000033.1 GCA_946415695.1 uncultured Prevotellaceae bacterium
GTTCAGCGGCGTAGCTCTTCGTGTCTTCGTGTCTTTGTGTTTGATTGTCCTTTGGTTTTTATGTGTTAAACAAACACAAAGTCACAAAGACACTAAGTAACTCCCCATGGTGTAAAGACACAAAGGTTCTGGCCGGGGAATCTTTGTGTCTTCAGTTCAGCGGCGTAGCTCTTCGTGTCTTCGTGTCTTTGTGTTTGATTGTCCTTTGGTTTTCATCGAATTCACGTTATTATTACTTGGGTACGTTATAAAGCAGTCCTTAGTTACAGAAGCCACGCCCTTGTTCCCAACGAGGCACGCTCTTATTTCCAACGAGGCACGCTCTTATTGTAAACGAGGCACGCTCTTATTGTAAACGAGGCACGCTCTTATTGCCAACGCGGCACGCTCTTATTGTAAACGAAGCACGCTCTTATTTCAAACTATTGGTGTCCGGTAAAATCGAAAGGCCATTAAGATGTCAGCCCAGGGAAGCGCCTTGGGTACAAGAACGTATGTGTAAATCACGCCCCGAAGTGACAAAAGTTCTAAAAGCACTAAGCTTTTGTCCTTTCTTTAATCTCCTAATCTTGAATAATTTTTTTGGCATAATAGGCGATATATCTGTAGCGAAACGTAAAAAGTCGGTACATTGGGCACATTATACCTTAATTTATGTCCTTTCATGCAAAAAAAGTCGTAACTTTGCGCCTGCATTTCATTCGCGATAACATTATTTTTTCAATTTATTTTTATTCATAAAAACAAATCATTATGAAAAAAACATTACTTACAATTCTATGTGCCATGACTGCTCTTTTCGGCATTGCACAGTCAACTACTTACAATGAAAAGTATGTAGTCACCACGAACGGGACAGCAGCAGCTGAGAAGGCCGGAGTGGAAGTAGTTACCAACAATGGCGACGGCACCATCAACTTCACTTTGCAGGACTTTTACATTTCTGCTTTCGGTTCTGAAATCTCTGTTGGCGACCTCAACATTCAAAACGCCGAAGTCGAGACTGGCACCGACGGTCTGCTTCATTTCACGAAGGAAGGTACATTTACCGTGCCCGCCGAGAAACTTTCCGGTATGTACAGCATGTTTGCCTCCAACCTGGCTAATATGCCTGTGAAGCTTTCCGGCAAGCTGAATGGCGAGAAGCTCTTTGCTATACTTGATATTGAATCAAACGGCAAGATTATGGGAATGACCCTGCAAATCAACGTAAAGATTGGCACCGACGACTTCCCTGTCGTTCCCGTTGGAGCTAAGGTTTACACCGAACAGCTCCTCGTCACCATCAACGGCGAAACTTCAGAACCTCAGATGACCGATGTCACAGTCGTTAGCAACGGCGACGGCACCATCAACTTCGAGCTGAAGAACTTCATCCTCGGTGCAGGCTCTGAAAGCGTGCCCGTTGGCAACATCGTTGTTGAAAACATCGCCGTTACCGAAGGTTCCGACGGCCTGAAGTACTTCACTTACGACGACGCCCTGACCATCCAGCCGGGCGACAAGGCAGGCGTTGAGATGTGGTACGGTCCCATGCTTGGCGCAATACCCCTCAAGCTCCAGGGCAAGATGAACGAAAACAAGCTTTACGTCACCATCGACATCGACTTGCAGAGCTCACTCGGTCAGATTGTCTCTGTACAGCTCGGCACCGATGACTTCATTATCGTTCCTGCTGGTGGCAAGCTCTATTCAGAGCCTCTCGTCGTTACCATCAACGGCGAAAGCTCAGCACCTCAGATGGCCGATGTCATCGTTATCGACAATGGCAACGGCACCATCAACTTCGAGCTGAAGAACTTCGTCCTCGGCGCAGGCTCTGAAAGCATGCCCGTTGGCAACATCGTCGTTGAAAACATCGCCGTTACCGAAGGTTCCGACGGCCTGAAGTACTTCACCTACGACGACGCCCTGACCATCCAGCCGGGCGACAAGGCAGGCGTTGAGATGTGGTACGGTCCGATGCTTGGCACAATACCCCTCAAGCTCCAGGGCAAGATGAACGACGAGAAGCTCTACGTCACCATCGACATCGACCTGCAGAGCTCACTCGGTCAGATCGTCAATGTTCAGGTTGGCACCGACGACTTTGTTCCCGCTCCCGTCAAGAGCACTGTTTACACCGAACAGCTCCTCGTTACCATCAACGGCGAGACCTCAGAGCCTCAGACAACAGACGTCACCGTAGAAGAAAATGAAGACGGCACCATCAACTTGTTGCTGAAGAACTTCTTCCTCGTTAGTGGCTCTGAAAGTATTCCTGTAGGCAATATCTACGTCCAGAATCTGACATTAAAAGAAGGCGAGGACGGTCTGCAGCACTTCTCCTACGATGCTTCTTTGGCTATCCAGCCGGGCGATTTGGCAGGCATTGAAATGTGGTACGGCACGGCCCTGGGCGATATTCCCCTCAAGCTGAATGGCGTGATGAACAACAAGAAGCTCTATGTCACCATCGACATCGACCTGCAGAGCACTCTCGGCCAGATGGTCTATGTACAGCTCGGCACAGAGTTCGTCATTAGGAACTATGCAGAACCTTACTTCGTAACCTTCAGGACTCTGACCACAGGTCCTTCTACGGCCCGTACAGCACAAGTCGTACTGACAGAAAACGGTGACGGCACCATCAACTTCACCTTGAAGGACTTCGTGGTTGCAGCAGGCGAAGTCGAAATACCTCTCGGCGACCTCACACTCCATTATCTCCAGACAGAGGAACCCAAGCTCGGCAAGACTCCCTTCAGCGGTGTGCGCAACATCGACATCCCCGTGGACAAACTGCCTACAGACAACCAGATGGTTCAGATGGCTATCATGGCTGGCGTATTCAACGACCCGCTGCCCGTAACCATCAGCGGTTGGTACGACGACGAGAACCTCTATACCGAACTTAATGCAGAAGCTCAGAAGATGGGTATCGATCTCTCGTTCGAAGTGCAGATTGGCTACGCCATCGGCGACTTGAACCGCGACACCAAGGTTGACATCGCCGACGCTGTTACCGTACTGAACGTAATGGCTAATGGCGAATACAAACTGGAAGCCGACCTCAACTACGATGGCAAAATCGATATTGCCGACTTCGTGACCGTGCTCAACATCATGGCTGCACAATAATCCAAAAGGAAACTTCTCCAAAAACAAAACTAATAAATATGAAAAAATCATTCATGATCATCGCACTGGCAGCCTTCGCTCAGGCTGCCAGCGCACAGTATCAAATGGCGAACAGCAACTTCGAGGCCTGGAAAGCATCGTCTGGCGAGCCTGACCATTGGCATGGCTTCAAGAGCGCAAAGGGCAGTCTTGCAAGCATGGCTAAAGGCACACTCGCCAAGAGCGACGACAAGCGCCCGGGTTCTACTGGCAGTTACAGTGCTCTCATCACAGCAGGAAGTGTCATGGGCATTGTGAACAACGGAAGTGTAACTACCGGACAGATGCAGGCAGCAAGCATGAGCGCGGCCAACACAGCCAACCATGCCGAGATGGACAAGACGAGCACGGCTACCGACAAGAACGGCGACAAGTTCTACATGCCCCTCACCGGACATCCCGATGCCTTGAAGGTCTGGCTGAAGTTCCAGCAAGGCACTGCACAGACCACATACAAGTATGCGTCGGTGAGCGCAGTCATCACAGACGGCACATACTATCAGGAACCCGAGGACAAGACCTATTCAAACAAGGTGGCACAGGCAAAGAACACCCAGATAACTGCATGCGACTGGACCGAGTTCACCGTGCCGTTTGAGTATCTGTCCAACAGCGTCGAGCCGGCAGCCATCCTTTGCACCTTCGGCACGAATGCCACTCCCGGCAAGGGCAGCAACGGCGACAAGGTCTTCATCGACGACATCGAGCTGGTTTACTACAGCGAGCTGTCCGCCGCCCAGTACAACGGAGCCGACGTCACCTTTACCGACGGCGCGGCAACTGTCGATGCAGAATACAACGCATCCCTCCTCAATCTTACGAAGAAAGGCAAGGGCGCAACGGTAGAAACAAGTTTCGACGAAGCCTCCGCCCTGCTGACAATCACCGTCAAGGGCGAAAACATCAGCGAGGACGCAACGAACTGTCATACTTATACCATCCAGTTCACTGTGCCCGAACCCGCAGTCGTTTCCTCCGAGACTTATTCAGAAGACCTGTATGTGACGTTGGGAACCAGCACAAGCGACAAGCAAGTGGCAGATGTGGTTGTTGAAACCCTCGACAATGGCAATATCAACTTCGTACTGAAGAACTTCGTGCTCGACGGAATGCCAGTAGGAAACATTGCCGTGAAGAACATCGCAGTGGCAAAGGACAACAGCTTCTCCTTCAACGGCGGCATACAAATCGCAGAAGGCGATGACCCGGCGGTGGAGATGTGGATGGGGCCTGTCATCACCGAACAATGCGGCGGCAGCGTGCCTCTCGACATGAATGGCTGTTTCATAGGCGAGGACCATGTGGTGGTGTACATCTCTATTGATATTTCGGAATTTGTGGGTTATGCCGTTGATGTACATCTTGGCTATGCCCGTGCGATAATGTCAGTAAACGCCACAGCAAAGTACGGCACTTTCTGTGCTCCCTTCGCAGTGGATGTGCCAGGTAATGTGCAGGTTTATACCGTGGCTTCTGCAGCAGCATCAGGCTTGCTTACGCTGGAAGAGGTTACAAAAATCATTCCTGCCAACACGCCTGTCGTGCTCTTTGCAGAGAGCGGTCTGGAGAATACAGACTTCTTCGGCCTCGCAGAAGCTGGCACGCCTACCGCAGGCATGCTCACAGGTGTCTATGAAAGCACGCCAGCTCCTGCAGGCAGCTATGTCCTGCAGAACTTAAGCGGCAGGGTAGGCTTCTATCAAGTGGCTGCAGGACAGCAGCCCACAGTAGGCGCCAACCGTTGCTACCTGACCTCTGCTTCCGGTGTCAAGGCGTTCTACTTCGATGCAGACGATGCCACTGGCATAGAGACCCTCACAAACACAACCTTAACGGGCGACGTTTACAACCTTGCTGGTCAGCGTACAAGCAAGATGCAGTGTGGAATTAACATTATCAACGGCAAAAAGGTTATAAAGTAAGATGAAAAAGATATATGAAATGCCAGCACTGCAGGTGAGTGAAGCACAAGTACAAAATCTCATGGCTGTCAGTCTCCTGAATGGCAACGCCGACCCCAATGCTGAAGTCCTCACAAAAGAGGACACAGGTTGGGAGATCTGGAACGACAGCGAAGAATAATAATTGATCCTTGTTCATTACGTTTCCCCACAGCATGTCATGCAATGGCAGGCGGTGGGGAAATGTTTGACAAATAACATTTTATCAACAGAACTAAACCGACATTAAACATGAAAAAGGTGTATCTCCTCTTGCTGTCGGCATTGGCGCAGACAGTCAGTGCACAGCAACTATCCAACACTACATTCGACAGCGATTGGGTGAACTGCTATCCTTGGGAAGCAGGTTCGCTCGTGTCAACGGAACGTGGCACTCAGCCCGAAGGCTGGTGCATCTCTAATGTGTCCCAAACCGCATTGCCCATAGTGGGAGAAGAAGTGACACCCGGCGCAAATGGCTCTGGCAAGGCTGTCAAATTGTTTAATGTCAAGGCCTCAATTGGCGACAACACAGCTCCTGGCTACATCACGCTTGGTACAGCATTTGCCACCGCAGAGACCAAGATGACCTCTGTCCGCAATGCCGACGGTGGCGTGTTCGGCGGCATCGCCTTCAGCTATCATCCCGATGCCGTGCGCCTCACTTACAAGAGCGACAGAAGTGCCGGCGAGGAAAACATCTCTGTCATCGCATATCTCTGGAAGGGCACATGGACACAGGCCGAAGTGCCGTCGAATACGGCAGTGGGCGTCTTCTCATGGGGCGAGGCCACGAAGGTGACGATGACCGACCGCATTCAGAACATCCTGGGCAAGGATTGTCTGACCGGCGGCGAGATCACCAAGACGGACGATGCAGCTCTCATCGCTTCTGCAGAATACTATAGTAATGTAGCTCAGGACGAATGGGTGACGAAGGAAATCCCTCTGAACTATGGCGAATATGCCGGTCAGCCTGTTGATGTGGAGAAGCTGAACATCGTGATTGCCTCCAATGGCCTGTTCGATGACCGAGAGACCATCAAGTCAGGCAACAGCGTGACTGTGGACGATGTGGAGCTTGTCTATTACCATGCGCTCTCTTCCCTTTCCTTCGAAGATGCCGTTCTGGACTTCTCCGAAGAGACTACCAACTACGATCTTTCTTCTGTTGCTTACGACGAGACGAAACTTAGCTACACCGTGAAAGGTCAGGCCGCTACGGCTTCCACAGCTTACAATGAGGAGACTGGCGTGCTGACTATCCGCGTGGAGGGCGAAGATATTGCCATCAATGCGGAGTCCTTTACGGAATATACCATTCAGTTCGGTAAAGAGGAAGTTGTAGAACCAGAGATAGTTTACGCATACCAACTTCCCAACACCTCTTTCGATGCAAAGTGGGTGGACTGCTATCCTTGGGAAGCAGGCGCATTTGTGTCATCGGCACGTGGTTCTCAGCCCGAAGGTTGGTGCATCTCCAATGTCTCTAACTCGGCAATGCCCATCGTGGCAACAGAAGAGGTTGGAGCAGACGGCATGGGCAAGAGCGTAAAGCTTTCCAACGTGACGGCTTCCATAGGCGGACAGAATGCTCCGGCCTACATCACGCTTGGAATAGCATTCGCTACCGCAGAGACCATGATGACATCAGTCCGCAATGCCGACGGTGGCGTGTTCGGCGGCATCGCTTTCAACTATCATCCCGATGCTGTACGCCTAACTTACAAGAGCGACAGAAGTGCTGGTGAGGAGAACATGTCTGTCATCGCTTATCTCTGGAAAGGAACCTGGACACAGGCCGAAGTGCCGTCGAATACGGCAGTGGGCGTCTTCTCATGGGGCGAGGCCACGAAGGTGACGATGACCGACCGCATTCAGAACATCCTGGGCAAGGATTGTCTGACCGGCGGCGAGATCACCAAGACGGACGATGCAGCTCTCATCGCTTCTGCAGAATACTATAGTAATGTAGCTCAGGACGAATGGGTGACGAAGGAAATCCCTCTGAACTATGGCGAATATGCCGGTCAGCCTGTTGATGTGGAGAAGCTGAACATCGTGATTGCCTCCAATGGCCTGTTCGATGACCGAGAGACCATCAAGTCAGGCAACAGCGTGACAGTGGACGACGTGGAACTTGTCTATTACCATGCCCTCTCTTCCATCTCCTACGAAGGTGCTTCGCTGCTCTTCTCCGAGGGAGTGACCAGCTACAACCTATCTTATATGTATTATGACGAGACAAAACTCGCTTACACCGTGAAAGGTCAGGCAGCAACGGCTTCCACGGCATACGATGAGGAGACGGGCGTGCTGACTATCCGCGTGGAGGGCGAGGACATCTCTGCCAATCCAGAGTCCTTTACGGAATATACTGTGCAGTTCAAGACAGAAGATGATGAACCAGTTCTTGTTGACACAAAGGTTTATCCTCTTGACTTGTATGTGACGATAGCAGGCGAAACGGGTGCAAAGCAAGTGGCTCAGATACTTGTCGAGTCACTTAATAGCGGCAATATCAACTTTGTGCTGAAGGATTTTGTCCTTAATTCAGGAGACGAACAGATGCCCATTGGCAACATCGTTGTCAAGGACCTCGAAGTGGCCGAAGACGGTTCCTTCTCATTCAAGGGCGGTATTCAGCTCGAAGACGGTTCTGACCCCACATATACAATGTGGTATGGCCCGATGATTACTTCAATGACAGGTGGCAGCGTGCCTGTTGACCTCACGGGCAAATTCATTGACGAGGAGCGCCTGATTGTCTATATTTCCATTGACATGGAGGCCTTTGTGGGCTATAAGGTGATAGTTCATCTCGGATATGCTCGTGCCACGATGGCAGTCAATTCAGACACCAAGTATGGCACCTTCTGCGCTCCCTTCACCGTGACGCTTCCGAACAATGTGCAGGCTTACACGGTTGATGATGCTACGACCAACGGCTTGCTTTTGCTCAGCAAAGTCAACTTCTTCATTCCTGCCAACACGCCTGTAGTGGTAACGGCAGAGGAAGGTTTGGATTTCACAGAGTTCTATGGTCTGCCTGTCGATGGCTCACCCGTCAGTGGCATGCTGACAGGTGTGTATGAGGACACCGAGGTCCCTGCTAACAGTTATGTTCTTTGGAACGTCGATGGCAAGGCAGGCTTCTATCCCGCAGCCGATGTCAAGCAGACTGTTGTCGGTGCCAATCGTTGCTATATAAACTCTGACGCTGGCACCAGTGCTTTCTTCTTCGAGGTTGAGGACGTTGCCGGTCATGTGCCCTTTGCTTTGGACCAAGACCTGTACAATACCCTTAAGTATTCCACACAGGGCGGACAGGCATGGGATGGCAGTGGCGGCATTCGTCTTGGCAACTCAAGCGAGATTTTCAAATGGGGCAATAAGTTCTACGTGATGAGCATCACCGGCATTCCCGACAAGTTGAGTTTCCGCTATCAGTCCTCCAGCGGTGCATCCAGCCGTCAGTATGTCGTCTATGAGAGCCCCGACGGCGAGAACTTCACAGAGATATGGCGCGACAACAGGGGCAGCGGCGTTGACGGCAACAGCTATCAGAGCCCCGACATTCAGCTCAGTCCCGACACGCGCTTCATCAAGTTCTTCTACTACGGCAACTGTGCAGCTTACTATCGCGAGGTCTATGTCTCGGAGCTCGTCAAGTTCGAAAGTGACATTCACGACATGCACCTCAACGAGGAGCAGAGCTCTGTAAGCTTCACCTTTACCCATGCCAATGCTTCTATGGGCAAGATTACCGTGACGGCTCCAGACGCTCTCACCGTTGAAGCACCCGTCATGGTGGGCGGCAGGGATGTCTATGAGCAGCAGACCATCAAAGTCAGCTACGATGTCAATGACCCTGACGTTGACGACTATATCGTCATCTCCAACGGCACACAGACCGAGAAGATACATGTGTTAGCCCGCATGGAAGACCCTGTTGCCATTCAAGGCATCAAAGCAGAGCCCGAGGGCACAGCTGTCTTTAACTTGTCCGGCCAGCGCATCGGTAAGATGCAAAAGGGTGTCAATATCGTGAACGGCAAGAAGGTGCTGAAGTAGGCAGAAATGATTACCATCCTCGGTCCCACGGCATCAGGCAAGACACGTCTCGCCGCACATCTTGCGGCCAGACTTGGCGATGCGGAAATCATCAGTGCGGACAGCAGACAGGTGTATCGGGGCATGGACATCGGCACAGGCAAGGACCTGGCTGATTATACAGTAGGTGGAAAGGATATTCCTTTCCACCTTATTGATATCTGCGAGGCGGGGGAGAAGTACAATCTCTTTCGCTATCAGCAGGACTTCCACAAGGCTTACGGCGACATACTCTCGCGCCATCGTCAGCCCATCCTCTGCGGCGGCACGGGACTCTACATTGAGTCTGTCCTGAAGGGCTACAAGATGGAGGCTGTGCCGGAGAACCCTGCCTTGCGCGAGAGGCTCAAGGACTGCTCCCTGCAGGAACTGAAGACGATTCTCGAGGGCTACAAGAGGCTGCACAACGTCACGGACCTCGACACGCCGAAGCGAGCCATCCGTGCCATCGAGATACAGACGTATTATCGCGAGCACGGGACGCTGGAGCGCGATTTCCCTGCCATAGAGAGCCTGATTGTGGGCGTCAGCATCGACCGCGAGCTACGCCGCCGGCGCATCAGCGAGCGCCTGCGTCACCGCCTGGAGCAGGAGGACATGGTGGGCGAGGTGCGTCGGCTCCTGGAGCGTGTCCCTGCTGAGGACCTTATCTATTATGGCCTGGAATATAAGTACCTGACCCTTTATGTCCTGGGTCGGCTTTCGTACGATGAGATGGTGAAGCAGTTGGAGATTGCCATTCATCAGTTTGCCAAGCGGCAGATGACGTGGTTCCGCGGCATGGAGCGTCGCGGATTTACTATCCACTGGATAGACGGCACGCTACCTGTTGAGGAACAAGTAGCGTGTATCGTTCAAAGTCTTTAGGGACTTTATGGTCGGTTTTTAGCTGTACTTGAGGATTTGTCCGGGACGGAGGATTGTGTTGCGCTTGATGTTGTTCATGCGGCAGAGGCGGTCGATGCTGGTGCCGCACTTGCGGGCTATCGAAGAAAGCGTTTCGCCTGATCTTACCTTATGAACGCGAGCGCGGGGTTTGTCCCTCATCTCCTTAATCTTCTTTTGCTGGAATGCCTCGCTCTCGGCTTCTTTGGCCATGAGTGCCTTGGCTGTCTCTTCGTCCATTTCCTCTTCGCCTCCATCGACGTTGTCGGCAGAAGCCAGCAGGGCGCCGCGTCCGTTTGAGCAGAAGAGGTAGAAGTCGCCCTTCACGTCCTGTGCTTCGAAGTCAAAGAGTTTCTCGGGGTTGATGAACTGTCCGAGGAAACGTGTCTCGAAGTGGAGGTGTGAGCCTGTGGAGCGTCCGGTGTTGCCTCCGAGACCGATGACGTCGCCTGCCCGTACTATCTGGTTGGGCTTCACGAGGTGTCTGCTCAGGTGGCCGTAAACGGTCTCCAGTCCGTTAGGGTGGCGGATTACCACATACTTGCCGTAGCCTTTGCGGTAGCCCTGGTCTTCCACGACGCGCACTTTGCCCGAGAAGGCGGCGCGAATGGTGTCGCCCACGAAGACTTTGATGTCTGTTCCGTAGTGCTGACGGCGGAAGGAGCGTCGGTAGCCGTAGTGGCTTGTCACCATGCGGCTGTCGCATGGCATGTGGAATTGGCGCAGGTCGATCTTGTATTCAGAGGGGAGCACTGCGTCGTATGAGCGTGTATAGTCGTTGTTCCAGATGGGGTAGAGTGCTGCTGCGGGGTTCTGCAGTTCAGCCAATGTCTCCTGTTCTCCGAGTCGCACCAGCGAGATGCTGTCGATGGCGCGCATCTTGCGGTCGATGGGTGCGATGCTGGCCAGTCGGTCTTGTGCGATGCTGCTGGTGCAGGTGGCAAGAATCAGTGTAAGGGTGGTGAGTATGTTTTTCATTTCAGGTGGTTTTCTCTTTTTGTCAGGATGTTCAGGACAAGTCCAGAGCATAGAGGCGGTCCATGTTGAGGTCGCCGAGGTCGTAGAGTTCTTCGGGTTTGAAGAAGCGCTTTATTTCGATGGCAGCGGACGTTGGCGAGTCGGAGGCATGTACGATGTTCTGCTGGTTGCTCATGCAGTAGTCTCCGCGGATGGTGCCGGGCTCTGCTTTTCGGCCGTTGGTATAGCCTGTGATGAAGCGTACGACTTCAATGGCGTCGGTTCCTTCGAGGCACATGGCAACGACCGGTGTGCGCATCATTGAGGCCTTGAGTGCCGGGAAGAAGGGTTTGCCCACCAGGTGAGCGTAGTGTTCGTTGAGTATTTCGTCGTTGAGCCAGATCATCTTCATACCAACGATGCGCAATCCTTTTTTTTCGAATCGGCTTGTGACTTCGCCTATCAGGCCCCTCATCACAGTGCTCGGTTTGAGCAGCACCAGGGTTCTTTCCATGTCGTATTCGGTCTCGTTTTGTCCTTATCGGAAGAGGCGTTTTCTACGTTTCCGCCTGCAAAGGTACGACAATTTCGCGTGTTTGCCAAATACTTTTAGTATTTTTAACGCCTTGTAACGATTGGTGACATTTTCCGAGGCGGTATGCTGTCTCGGAAATCGCGCCGTGGGCTGATTGAAATAAGAGCGTGCTCTTATTGGAATAAAGGCACGCTCTTATTGCCAACGAGGCACGCTCTTATTGGAATAAAGGCGTGCTCTTATTTCAACAAGCCTTGTGCTTTGAGTAGTTTTGTGTGTGCCACCTGTAGTTGGCACTTGGCTTTGACGTGGTCGGCGGATGCTTGTTGCCACATGGCTTGTGCGTCGAGCAATTGCGAGAGGGGTTCCATGCCGACATCGTATTGCTGGCGTGCGAGCCTCATGTTTTCTTCGGCTTGCTGGAGGTTGCGCTCTGTCATGCTGAGTTCTGTCTGTGCTTCGGCGAAGTTGTTGTCGGCCTGTGCCAGCTCGAGCTGCATCTGTTCGGTGAGGTCCTGCTGCTCTGTCTGTGCTATCTGGTGGCGTGCCTTGGCGGAGCGGACTTTGTAGAAGCGTTCGCCGAAGGTGACGAGTGGCACTTTGAGTGTTGCGCCCACCACTCCGGCACCGCAGTCGAGCAGTTTGCTGTTTGCCAGCTTGACGCCGTTGGCGTAGGAATAGCCGGCGAACATGGCCAGTTGCGGCAGGAAGTCGCTGCGCGTGAGCTTCACTTGTTGTGCTGCGATGTCGGTCTTTGCCTGAAGGATGGCAACCTCGGGACGGGCTTCGACGGAAGGTGTTTCTCCGCTGCCCGTCATGGACCATTGTTCCTTGCCCGGCAGGTTATCGATGAGCTGCAGTGGCGTGTTCAGTGGCAGCCCGATGATGTGGCAGAGGTTCATGGTGCTCAGCCTTGTGGCGTTGTCGGCCCGCTGGATGGAGAGTTCTGCCTCGCCACGCTTTACCTGAACCTTCAGCTGGTCGTTGCGCGTCTTCATGCCATGACGCACGGCGCTCTCCACATTCTTCAGCAGTTCGTCGAGCAGTTGTTTGTAGGAGCGTGCCACGCCGGCAAGCTGCCGAGCCATGACGGCTTGCATGAAGGCTTCGTCGGTCTTCACGATGACCTGGCTTTCCGTGAGGCGTATGTTCTCGTTTGCCATCTCTGCGCCGCGCGACGCCATGCGGTAGGCAGCCGTTATCTTGCCGCCCATGTAGAGGGGTTGTGTGAGCGAGACACCGCCGTAGAAGAAGTTGCCCACCTTGTATTCCATCTTCTGCGATGGGAAGTCGGCATACTGGTTGAAGATGTAGTTTCCGTCGGCACCCATCGTGACGTTGGGGACGTATGTTCCGGTGGCGGGATTCAAGACATAAATGGGCAGGTGTCCGCCCGCAATGGTGAAATCGCCTTTAACGGTGGAATAGAGGTCGGCTGCCGTCAGGTTGATGCGCGGGAAGTAGTTCGTCTT
Source organism: uncultured Prevotellaceae bacterium (assembly GCA_946415695.1). Classification (GTDB taxonomy): domain Bacteria; phylum Bacteroidota; class Bacteroidia; order Bacteroidales; family Bacteroidaceae; genus Physcousia. Next base: position 13,062 of record CAMKTM010000033.1, read on the forward strand.
GTAAGCCTTCGCATCGTAGCGTGTCTGTTCGAGCGTCAGCCTTGCCTTGGCGATGTCCTTGTTGTGCTGCAGGGCCAGCTCGCGTGCCTGGTCGAGCGTGATGTCGCGGACAGCCTCCTGGGCGTTGGCGCCGGCAAACGGCGTTGCAATCGCCAGCAGCAACAATACATTATATATATGTGTTTTCATAATTCTATTTTATCTTAAAGAACAATGCATAGAAGATAGGGATGAAGATGAGCGTGATGAGCGTACCGACGAACAGTCCGCCCATGATGGTGACGGCAAGGCTGCCGAACATGGCGTCGGGGATGAGCGGTATCATGCCGAGAATGGTGGTGAGGGAAGCCATCATCACGGGGCGCAGTCGGCTCTTCGAACTGGCTACCAGTGCATCTCGCGGAGCTACGCCCTCGCTTGTCTGCAAGTTGATTTCGTCCATGAGCACAATGCCGTTCTTAACCATCATGCCGATGAGGCCGAGGACGCCAACGATGGCCACGAAACCGAACGGCTTGCCAGTGATCAGCACGGCCGGAATCACGCCCACGAAGATGAGCGGGATGCAGCAGAAGATGATGGCAGGTGTCTTGTAGTCCTTGAAGAGCATGATGAGAATCATGATGATGAGGATAATGGCCAGGGGGAAACCGTTGAAGAGGTACTTCATGGAGCGGTCGCTCGCCATCTTCTCTCCCTGCCATGAAAGCGAATAGCCGACGGGAAGCTTTATCTTCTCAATCTCTTTGGCAATAGCCGTACGAGCCGCTTCGGTGCCTACGCCGGGACGCGGCGAACATTGCACGCGCTGCTGGCGCTGGCCGTTGTAGCGCATCACGACAGGCTCCTCCCATTTCAGCTCGACAGCCTTCGCCACCTGCTTCAGCGGCGTGGTCTGCGTGATCATCTCTATTATGTCGTCCCGGTCGATAGAGCCGGAGATGAACTTCTGCAAAGTGGAACGGCTGAGCAGGTTGTTGAGGTTGGGCATCATGCCGAACACCGGCACGTTGTCGATGCGGTCCAGGTCGTTCCCCTGGGCGTCGGTACATTTGAGCACGATGTTCTCGTTGTGAATGCCGTCGTAGAAAGTGGCGATGGGGATGCCGTTGGTGTAAGCCAGGACGGACGTCGCTACGTCGCTGCGGCTCAAGCCTGTGGTGCGGGCAGAAGGCTGGTCGTAGCTAATGGAGAGCACCGGCACCTGCGGCTCCCAGTCGGACGTCGGCAGGCAAACCTTGTCCGAAGCGGCGATGATGGCCATTGCCGAATCAGATAGGCGGTGAAGGACGGAGGGGTCCGGGCCGCTGAAGCATACCTCGATGGGGTATTTCTTGAACATCAGGTTGTAACGCTTCAACTTGACGTACGCATCGGGATAGCGCTTGCTCAGCTCTTTCTGTATGTCGTCGATGTTCTCCACCAATGCCTTCGGCGTTTCAAAGTCGATGATAAGCTCGCCGTAAGAGAGCGACGGCGTGGCAATGCTTCGCACGAGGTTGTAGCGGCTTGGCGTGCCGCCTATGGAGGTCGTGACGTGTTTTATCTCCTTCCTCGTCTTCAGGTATTCGTTTATCTCTTCCAAGTCCTGTGCCACCTGCGTATTGCTGGTGCCCTCGGGGAGCTTGTATTCCATGTAGAGCTGGTCGTACTCCATGTCGGGGAAGAAGGCTTGGTTGAGGAACTTGTAGCTCCACACGCTGAGCAGCACCAAGGCCACGGCCACGCCAATCATAATGAAGCGGAAGCGGAGACCGAAGTTCATAATCTTCTCGAGCACGACGTAGCTCCAGCCCTTGTACAGGTCGTTGTTGCCGTCGTTGGTTTGCTTCGGAGCTTTCAGCATACGGTCTGCCATGATGGGGACATGCACGAGGGCAAGTATCCACGACAGCATGAGCGAGACGGCTATGACGATGAAGAGGTCGCGCACATAGACGCCAGCCGTGTCGGGACTGAGGAAGATGGGCCAGAAGGCAAGGATGGCAATGAGCGTGGCGCCGAGCAGCGGCATGGCAGTGCGGCGGCCGATGGCGGTGAGTGCATCTATGCGCGAGCGTCCCTGCTTCAGGTCAACAAGTATGCCATCGACGATGACGATGGCGTTATCCACCAGCATGCCCATCGCCAAGATGAAGGCTGCGAGGCTCACGCG
>CAMKTM010000034.1 GCA_946415695.1 uncultured Prevotellaceae bacterium
CTTGCCGAAGAACTCACGTTATTTAACTTCATCTTATAACTCCCGAAACTTAAATAATATAATTGAAGTTTCGGAGTTTTTATCAACCACAGATTAAGCAGATTAAGCAGATGTATGTTGCTGAGGGGAAATTTATGATACGATTTAACGGATTTGGGGAGATGCCCTTAATCTGATAAATCTGAATATAATTGAACACGAATGAATATATAATCCGTTAAATCAGCTAAATCCGTGGTTTAAGATACTTCCGAAACTTCAGTAATATAATATATAATGTGGGAAATACTTTTTTGCACCTCTCGTGCAAAAAAGTCCGATGCCGAGGTTGACAAAAGGGGGGGTGGTCTGTATATAATAACAGAAGCGCTTCTGAGGACAACAACCGCTGACGCAACATCGCCTTGACGGTTCGCGTCCACCCAACTAAACCTTAATCTTTAACCTTAAAATCTAAACATTATGATTAACTACAGTATCGCTATCTTGAGTTCCACTCCCGGCACCAAAAAGGAGGACATCACCGAAACCAAGGCCTACGGCATGGCACAGGCCAGCGAAGTCATCGACATCAACGCCTTCGCCAAGCACATCACCAGCCACGGCTGCGTCTATGGCAAGGGCGACATCGTAGGGCTCCTCACCATCGCCGTTGACTGCCTCCGCGAGCTCATGCTCGAAGGCAAGCGCGTCAAGCTCGGCGACCTCGGCGACTTCCAACCCCGCCTCAAGACCGAGGGTGCAACTTCCCCCGACGAGTTCACCGCCAACAACATCAAGGAAGTGAACGTCAGCTGGACTCCCGGCAAGCCCTTCATGAACCTCCGCAGCGAGGCCCTCTTCCAGCTCGTTCCAACCCGTGCTGCTCAGGCCGACGCCATCGAGGTCATAAAGAACGAGGACACCATCCATGGGCTCGAATAGTCTCGGCTCAGCACCACGCAATTCGTAACATTCTCATCATGTCATCATTGAAATGAATAGAGCTTTGAATAACCGCAACCCGCTGAACATTCGGCGGGTTGCTGGTACAAAATGGATAGGGCAAAGCCTGCTGCAAACAGACCGGAAGTACGTGAAGTTCCAGGCCATCGGATGGGGCTTGCGCGCCGCCTTCTGCATCCTGCGCACCTATGCCAGAAAGTACCATGCCATTTGCGTTAGGGATATCATCAACCAATGGGCTCCGTCCTGCGAAAACCAGACAGAAACATACATCCGCAATGTCTGTCTGTGGACCGGCTTCAGTGGCAACCAGAGACTCACGGAGAAGGACTGGCCCCTGCTCGTCCGTGCAATGGCACGGCAGGAGTGTGGCGTCATCCTCGACTCTGTAACCATCAACAGAGGATTCACCCTCTACAAACTAATAACAAACTGATGTTTCGCAGCCGGGACATCAACAAATAACTATTGAACCATGAAAACAAACCGAATCGTAGAGCTTGTGGCGAAGATGTTAGTAGCCGCACTCACAGCCTTCCTCACCGCACTCACCACCACCTCTTGTACAGGCTACGGCCCATTCTCCTTTTGAACCGCAGCCGTAGAGTAAACTAAAAAACCACGAATTGCACAAATTCACGAACCTTGATTCAGACGACTCTGAACAATTCGTGCAATTTGTGCAATTCGTGGTCTTATTATATCTGATAAGTTTAGTACAGTCTGTACGAGAATGTCACCGACACGTTCGGATAAGCCTTGAAGTTGGAGATGGTCTTCACCAGGTCGCCAACCTTGCCCGGTATGTTGTGCAAGTCATTCATCAGGTCAACATGCTGCAAGGGCTGGTCAACGAAAAACTGTTGCTGGCTTTTATCACCGCTTGTGTAGTCGTAATCTACGTTTGGGTGAATAATGTCGTAGTTGTCGTGCGGATTGGGGACACCATAGATATAGTCATATAATACAGCTGGTGCATTCGGATCGATGCTATAAACATTATCGACATATACTTTTGGTTTTCCGCAAAGGAACAGGACACCGGCATCGACATGGAGGTTCCATTTCTTGTTGCGCGAGAGGTGGGTGTTGTAGCCAAAGCCTACATAGGGGCGAACCTTTGTAATTTTCATTTCGGCGCGAACAGTTCCGTCTTTGTCGGGAACCATCATGGCCTTATTGCCATTAGCGAAATAACCAAGAGGAATGCCGGCAATGCCATTTTTGTAGAAAATGTCGTCTAACTTGTCATAGTAGATATTGTCTCCAATACCATGTTGACAATAGTTGATATATAATTGGTTGTAGGCATTGACAGCCTCAAGAAGCAAAGTCTCTTTATCTTGATTCTTTGCGTCGCCAATATCGGAATTTCCTACGAAGAAGCCTGCTGTGAAGTTCCAATGCTTGTTGACGAAAGGCAGAACGTCAACCAAGAACTTGAACTGATGCATGTTGGGCTTAAGATTCATCGTCACGTTGTCTTTCCGTTCCACATTGCTGAACTTGTCTGCCATTTCCTTGTATTGTCGGAACTCTGGCTGGTTCAAGTCAACTCCAATCTCTGCGGCCTTCTTCTCGATGTCTACGTTCTTTATCTTTTCAAGATACTTTCCAATGCCGCCATTACGTGTCTCAATAGGGAAGTTAGCGTGTAGGGAGAAACGAGGCATGTAGTTGTAGCCGGCGCGGATGCGGACATAGTTGCTGACTGGCACGGCAACTTCAATGCCTATTCCCACTGTGCCGATGTTCACACCGAGGTCCATGTGGTTGAAGATGTTCTTGTCCGTCACCGTTTCCTGTGCCTGCATTGCGCCCGAAAGCATCAGGGCTGATAATAATAATCCAAGCTTTTTCATCGTAGAAGCTTTTTTTTGTTATTTCCCGTATAGGGTATTTTTAATTAACCACAGATTAAGCAGGTTAAACAGAGTCTTTCATCATTAATACTTTTCCTTCAATTATTCAGATTCGCCCTTGCCCGAAGGGATTGTGGCGTTAAATCTGAATGCTGTATGTGAATGAATTCTTAATCCGTTGAATCGGCTAAATCTGTGGTTTATAGTGCAGCCTAAACTAAAATTACTTTATTACGAATTTGTGTCCGCCAACGATATACAGACCTGCTGGCAGGCCCTTCACGTCGTTGGTTGTGCGCAGCTGTGCGCCGCTCAAGGTATAAACGCCCTCCACGGCATTGTCCTTGTTGTCGGATATGATGTCCTCAATGCCCGTAGCGTCAATGGTGATGCTGAGCGTGGCAGGGATGTCGGCAGCAACCGGCAGATAGCTCGTGTTGGCAAACAGACAATTGGCCTGTACTTTTACGAGATTTTCCCAGTCTGTTACCTTTATCTTGTTGACGCGGCTCAGGTCTGTATTTGTCATTACAAGCTTTCCGTCAACGACGGATAGAACTCGCATCGTTGATTCATCGAAGACTTTGTAAGCATCAGTCGATTCTTGCGGACGTTTGCCGTTGCAAAAATAAACACCCTCGAGCTTATTATCTTTGATGGTGATATTTGACTTTGTGAGAAGTTCAAGACGGTTGTTGGTGGGTTCTGTCGATGCACATTCGATGATGACGGGTGTGCTGGCAGGAACCTCACCAGAGAGAATTTCTTTCATCACGGCTTCGCTACCCGATACTTTACTGATGTAATAGACGCGCATGTTTGGGGAGGCCAATTTGAAGGGGAATGCGGCAAAGAAAGGCTGATAGTATTTGCCATTCACCTGCATGGCAGGATCAGGCTTGATGCCGAAAAAGTTTGTGGCATGGTTTGTCGTGATTTGGTCAACCACCCATCTGCGGTAATTGCTCTTGCCTCTTGTTCCCATCGTGCCTTGTTCTGAAGTGCTTTGCTCATCGTCGGAAAGGTACTTCATAACACCTGCTCTTGATGCATAGACTTCGTAAACGCCCTGTGCGATGTTCTTTACGTTCACATACATGCCGGTGAACTGATGAACGCCAGTACCTTGAGCCTGAAGGTCATAATTGTTTTTATTATTTGCTTGTTGTTCAATATAGATGACAGTTGCAGGATCTGGTATGGCTTTGTTGGCATCCTTCCAAAGTTGGATGGCCTGAAAGTCTTCTGCGTCTTTCATTTTGTTGTAGTAGTCCTTGTTGTCTGTTACATAAATGTAACGACTTGTGGCAAGATTGCGGATACGATAGTAACCATTGCCTACAAACCCAGAACCTAATTGAGCAAAAGCGCTCGCTATGCTGAGCGAGGCCAAAAGAAATAGCGTGTTGATTCTTCTCATAGATGATAATTTTTCCCCCCGCCACTACGCTTGTAGCGGAATGACGGGGGGAATGATTTCAATTTTATTGGTTTCTGTTTATTCTGCGATGCAGATAGTCACACGGTTGAGGTCGTTCTGCTCGTAGGGCTGAACGGTGTCACCCTTGCTATCTACAGTAATGCGGCTGGGAGAAATGCCAAACTTGTTGGTCAACATGTTGGCAATAACCTGAGCACGCTTCTGAGCGTAACCGATGTTAAGTCTGGGATTGCCTGTGCCCTTGTCGGCATAACCGGTAACGGATACCTTTGCATCGGGATACTTGTTGAGGTAAGCCACGACATCCTCCACCTTGGCCATTTCGGTCCTGCTGACCTCTGAACCACGGAGCGTGAAGAAGATGTCGCGACGCAGAGTCTCGCGCTTAGGAGCTTCGGGCTCCTTATAGACAACCTTCTCAACGGGCTTCTCAACAATCTTCTCGACAATTTTCTCTACTACAACGGGCTCTGTAGCCACGGTGGCCTTCTTTGCCAGCTTGCCAAGTCTTACCTTGACGCCTGCCAGTGCGTTGAAGTACCAGTCGGCGTTGCCAGCCTTCTTGGAGTTGTAGCTGTCGGAGAGTGTGTTGCAGTTCACTTCCAGGCCGAGGGCAACGCGGCGGCTAACATTGAAGTCGAGGTAAGCACCAAAGCGACCCACGAAGCGAGTCTTTGTGCCGTCCCAGTAGAGTGACATCTGGTGTGCAGGGTCCTGAGTGGCGTCGGTAGCGAACACCAGATTCCTGACACTGCCAGCATCGTCGTTGTTCCAAGCGAAGTTTGCACCGATACCTGCCAACAGACCGAAGTTGCAGACGCGGTTTGCCTTGTAGCCCAGAATCCAATTCGTCAGGTCGCAGGTCACGTCGAGCGTGGGAGCAATGAAGTTGTACTTCCAAGTCTTGACACCAAGATTCCTGAGGTCGTTGGTGTAGTTAGAGAAGTCGGTTCCGCCTTTGCTCTGCCATGCGTCGATAGCCAGACGCAGACCCCATACAGGAGTGAAGTTGTAGCCCACTGTTGCCTGAAGGTTTCCTGACAGTAGGTCGCTGAAATCCACTTCGCCCAAGGTGTATTGTCCGCCTATCTGAGCCTGGACAAACCAATGGGGAGCAAATGCCTCACAAGTCTTTCCTGCAGCCTGCGGCGCAGCCTGCGGTGCAGCCTGCTGCTGCTGCGCGGATGCGAAAACGCATCCGGCAAGCAGGGCAGCTGACATGAATATCTTCTTGAGTTTCATAATCGTAACTTTATTGTATATTTGTTCTGAAAGAGCTTTTACTTAATCAGGATATAGCCTCTGCGAGTTGCCATGTTGCCTCTGAAGTCGAGAGCGGAGTAAGCAATCTCGTAGGTGTAGCCGCTTACCAATCCCTTGACATCAATCATGCGCTGGTTGCCATCGAGGACTGTGTTCATCTCACCTGTGTTGGCAGCTTTCAACTTAGCCAGACAATCGGCATCTCCATCCTGAGCGCTCTTGCCTCCCTTGAAGACGTTGGTAACTGCGATGTGCTTTCTTGCGAATGGAACAAGGATTTCCATAGTCTTTGAGGTGGCATAGATCTTCAGATCGGTCTTAGACATCTCTGTGGGATATGTCTTAGTACCACTGATCAGTTTGAAGCCGTTGGCATCCTCTGTTACCATGAAGGGACGCAACTGATAGTTAATGCCGTTGACAGCGTTGACAATGATGTCGTTGATCTTGTCAAGATACTTGTGAAGCTTGCCAACGCCCTTGCCGCCGAGTACACTGTCAATTGCGTCGTCAATGGTCTTCTCGTAATTGTTAATCTTAGCGAGAGTGTTGTTTGCCTCGTCGATAATCTTCTTGAGATCGGTCATCATCTTGTTGACATCGCTGACAACATCCTGAGTCTGACCCCAGATGTCTTGAATCTCATTACGCAGGTCGTAAGTGAATTCGAGGTGGAGGACAGGCGTTGTGCTGCTGCTCAGGTCAATCACCTGGCTCAAGTTGATGTTGGAACCTGTAGAAGTGAGGGTAGAACCGCTGACATTTGCTACATTCTTGCCGTCAATGACGATTGTGCCGCCGGCTGTGAAGTTGGTAGTAAAGTTAGTAACCTCTGCCATGTCATACCATACATAGTTAACTTTGGCATCATTCTGTACAGGAATAACGAGTTGGCAGGGAACAGGATTGCCAGTTGTTACATCACCTGAAACAACGAGTGTGGGAACCGTAACTGCAGGATTAGCAGTGTCAATCAGAAGATTGCTGGGAATGCTTGTGATTGTTGTGCCATCAACTGTCAAAGGCTGAGCGAACCTTACAGGTATAGAAGAGTTCTCACCCAGTACCATGTGGTAGGTAAGACCGTCGATCTTCACGTCATCACCCACGGTAATCTCAAACTTGGCAACGAGGCTTGGGTCAAGATCCTTCAGTGCGATGTTCTTAATGTTGAATTTGAGGATCATTTCAATCAACTGTGAGTTGTTGAGGCTTTGGAAAGCAGTGTGAACCTTATTCTTCAACTGCCTGTCAATTGATGCCAGCAGATTCTCGACACGTTCGTAGCCAGGAACAGTTACATAGTGGAAGTCCTTACCAAAATCCAAACCGAGAGGCTTGAGGGCTGTGGCTGCCAGATTGTACTGTGAATAAACAGCTTGCGTTTGATCGTTAACATCTTGGTATTGGCACTTCAAGCCGCTCTTCTCGAGTCTCAGAGTGCGGATGACATCGTAAACACTGGTAGCCAGTTCGTCCAAACCGGTATGCCCTGCAGACATCATACCATCGGCGATTGCCTTGAACTGATTCTTTGCTACAACAGCCAGATCCTTAATAGCAGCTTCGTTGAATGGACGCTCAACGTTCTTCAAATCTGTATTCTTAACGTATGCGTCAGCAGCATAGAAGCCGTTTTGGGTTGCGCGAGTGTAACCCCATTGCAGCGAAACTTGGCTGAGGCCAACATTTTCGAGTTTGAAGAATGACTCTTCATCTTTCGTGTTGACAACGCTCAATTTCAGGTTGTTGAAGTTTGCTGAAGTTGGGTTGATGGTCATAAATACTTTGCCAGCGTATGCATATCCGTCCTTGTCGCCTGTCAGTAGAGGAAGTGTTGCTTCATACTCAAACAAAGGATTGGTTTCGGAAAGACCGAGCATCTCAAAGTCTTTGTCTGTGAGAGCTTCTGACGCATCAATATAATGTGCAGTCTTTTTCGTTGGGAAGGAACCATCCCACTTGGGCTCTCCATAGTAAGCTGAAATAATGTAAGGCTCAACGCCAGGAATGTAGAATGAACCGAACATGGTGTTGTATGTGCCCTGGATGGTGATGCCAGTTACCATGCTGCCCAGATACTTCTGCAAGTCTTCTAAGCTTTGTGTTAAGTCCTTAACCTTATTGCCAAGATTTGCAATGTTTTTCTCTGCGTTCTGGATACGAGTTACAAGGTTGTCAATACGATCATTTAAGTAATCCAAACGTGTACCAATGTTGGTTATATTAGTCTGAATGTTACTTACGGTTTGGTTTGTAGAAATCAAACCTTTCTCAATTTCCTTCACGGAGGTGTTATTGGAAATCTGCTGGTCAATCTGCTTGTCAATTTGATTGAGTGTTTTAGTGGTTGTTTCCTTCCATGTCTCGAGTTCAGTGATACGTGTAAGGAAAGAAGACAGTTCTGATGGGTCAGCGCCTGTGATGTTCTTGAGGGCATCAATGAGTTCAGCCTTGGTCACATAATCCTTGAGGCCCTGATTGATATCGTCAACCTTGTACGTGAGGATAGAGATGTCGGTATTCATGTTACCCATTTCTTTGAGGCAGTCAGCGATGTGGGCGTTGAGTGCCTTGGTGAGAGCATCAACAAAGTCTTCCAAGTCTTCCAGGTCATCTCCCAGATGGTTCAGGTCATCCTTGTCGGCCTTTTGGTTCACCATGTTGTAAAGTTGCTGCAAGGCATCCTTGTCGCCCTTCTGATTAATCATGTCAACAAGTTGCTGAAGAGCAGCCTGTACGTCAGACTTGTCTGCTTTTTCTGTAACCATTTTGCCCAGCTGGTCAAGAACGGTCTTAATCCATTCGATGTCGTTAGCATTGACAGCGATGTTCTTTGCATTCTCGTCGATGTCTGTGCGGAGACCCTTCTCAACATCGTTAATCTGTTTAACGAGAGCCAACTCTAAAGCAGCAATCTCAGACTGAAGTTGCAGTTTAGCATTCTCGAGGTTGAGAGCGCATTCGGTCTTGGCCTTATCCAGTTCTCCCTGTAAAGCGGTCAGGTCGTTGCTCAGCTTCGTGTAATTGTCCGTCAGCTTGGTGACGTTGTCGTTGGTGGTCTTCAGAGAATTCTCGAGGTTTTCAATCTTCGTCTTGTTCTCAGTTACCTGTGGAACGAGGGTGCTGACAGTCTGCTGGAGAGTCTTGACATCATCCTGCAGGTTTGTGATGTTAGCTTCGTTCACAGCAACGCGAGCAGTCAGCAGGCTGATGGCAGTTTCGTTTTGAGTAGCCTTTGCCATAGCGTCAGCTGCATCCTGCAAAGCTTGCTTGGCAACATCACTTGCAGTTGTCAGGTCGGTCTTGATGGTTGTGAGATCGTTCTGAATCTTCTGGATGTCTTCTGCGTTCTTCTGGATGTTCTTCGCATTGTTATCAATGTTGGTGGCATTCTTCAGGATCTCAGCTGCGTTATCTGCAATGGCATCTTTGTTCTTGTCGATGGCATCGCGGAGTTCCTTCGTGTTGTTCTGGAGCTCTGTGGTAAGGTTCTGGATGGCCGTCTCGTTCATGTTAGCCTTGGTCAGAGCCTCCGTGGCAGCGAGGTTGGCTTTGTTGGCTGTCTCTGTGGCACTCTCGGCCAGACTCTTTGCAGCCTCTGCGATTGTCTTTGCAACAGCAGCGTCTGTTACGGCAGCAGCGGCATCTTCCTTAGCCTTTGTGGCAAATTCGAGGGCATTCTTTGCGTTCTCTGTGGTAGCCTTTGCAATCTCTTCAGCACGTGCAGCAGTCTCCTTGGCGGTGGCGGCATCAGCGAGAGCTGTTGTTATGTTTGCCTCGGCAGCTACCATCTTTGCCTCGAGAGTAGCCAGTTTCTCCAGAGCCTCTGTGAACTTGGCAGGATCGCATTCGCATCTTGCCTTCTCAAGCTCAACCTGAAGGTCGGCAATGGTTTGTGTAATTGTCTGGAAAGCTGCATCGCTCTTTGCAATATGAGCCTGCAAGTCGTTAGCACTGGCTAAGTTGCCAAGGGCGGTGTTAATGCCGTCGATGAGACTCTGCAACGTGGCAATCTTGGCATCGATTTCTGCCTTCGTGTAAACATCTGTGGCTTTAGCAAGATCTTCAATGATGTCGTTGATGCCATCAATCTGGCCTTGCAGACCAGTTTGCACGCCAGTGATGAGACCTGCAACGTCGTCAGGGCATCCGCAAGACTTAACAGTAGCCTTCCAAGCATCCATTTGTGCCTTCCAGTTCTCGAGGGCAGCAATCTTTGCGGCTAACTCGTCAATACGTTGGTTAAGCGCATCTCTCAACGTTGCATTTTCTGCAATCGTCTGGGTGCGTAACTCGTTGTACAGATCTTCGTTGGTATCCTTACAAGATACGAACGAACCCACGCTTACTGCTCCTACCAGAAGCATGAGGATTTGAATGAGTTTCTTTTTCATTTTTGAAAACAATTAGTTAAATAATATATTATGTGTTTATCTCTTTCGCATAGTTCACCCTTGCTCGCGTATAAATACCGCACAAAGGTACGACAAGATATAGGAAAATCAATACAGTGTCAAGCCTCGTTTAATTTAATTTAACAGATTTGCCGAAATTGTTTAATAAATTTAACAGGTGCTTTTAGTTCTTTTGGTTAAGTAAATGTGCTTTTTGCTTGTATTTTTCTGTTGGGATAGCAATCCCAGAAGACCTTCATCAGCACGATGCAGAGTATGCCGGAAAACGCCATGAAAGTGTATGCGGCGAAGGCGCTTCCGAACCATTCTGCGAAGGATGTGTCTGCCATGTCTTCGCTCAAGGTGTGAAGCAGGACGACTGCAATGCCGTTATTAAGGATGTGTAGCAGGGAAGTCAGTACGATGTTGCCTGTGCGGAAATAGATGATGCCGAACAGGATGCCGAGGGGCAGTGCATAGAAGCCTTGTGCAAGGTTGAGATGTGCGGCGCTGAATGCCAGTGCTGAGACGCTGATTGCCGTCCAGGGGGCTGCGCCTCGGCGCAGCATCTCGCCTTCTATGGCTTCGCGGAAGAGAAGTTCTTCTGTGACGGGACCTACGATGGCCATTGCTAAGACACCCCAGAAGTTGTGGGACATGGCTTTGGACATCTGTTCCACTATCTCGGGAAGTTCTATGCCATCGGTCACAACGGATATGCTCAAAGCTCCGAGTACTCCGCCAGCAATGGCCAGAAGTCCGGGGCGCCATGAGATAAGTTTGGTGTTGAGTGTCGTGTCGAAGCGGATGTTGTGCAGGAGAAAATAGCAACAAAGCACGGCAAGGATGTCCACCGCCATCAGGGCAATTGCAAAGAGCGAGGCGGGTATCTTTTCGAACAACGGTATGTTTTGTGTCTCGCCAAATGTGTAGGCATCGAATCCCGCGCTATTGTCTGGCGAAAGCAGAATCCCGATGGCGACAATCAGAACAGTGCCAAGTCCCTGTGCCAAGAGAAAGACGAGGATGGTCTGGACTGCAGGGAGATACTTATGTAAACTTGTTGTCAGCGCCATGCGTACTTGTTCTTGTCGTGACGTGTACTTGTTCTTGTCGTGACGTGTACTTTTTCCTAATGTGGCGAGTTGCGTTTCCCGCGTCCATTGGCTCAGTATTTAATCTTGTCGGTTTTTGCCTCCCAGTCGCGGAATGCTTGCAATGCTTCGTCGCGCATGAAAGCTTCAGTGGGGATGGAGCGTTTGCCGATGGGCCGCTCAATCTCTTCGTAGATGAACTTGTCGCCGAAACAGATGTCCTCTGCGTCCTGTTTTGTGTTGGCATAGCAGATGCGGCTGATGCTTGCCCAATAGATGGCGCTGAGGCACATGGGGCATGGCTCGCAGGAGGTGTAGATGGTGCAGCCTTTCAGCTTGAATGAGCCTTCCCGCTGGCAGGCAGCTCGTATGGCAGTGATTTCGGCATGGGCAGTCGGGTCGTTATTGGCGGTGACGCGATTGGTTCCTGTGGCAATCACCTTACCGTCTTTGACAATGACGGCACCGAAGGGGCCGCCGCCGTTTGCTACGTTTTCGATGCTCAGGTCGATGGCCTGTCGCATGAAGTTTTTATCTTGTGGGGTGGGGAATTCCATGGCTGTGATGTGAATGATGGGATTCTTCTTAATGGGGAGTTAGAGGGTGTCGGTTAATTCTTTTTTCCCGATTGCTTTGGAGGCTCTTTGCCGTCCTCGATGGCTTGTTGGCGGATGGCTTCGTCAAGAAGTTCCTCGAAGGTCTTGACGCGGCTCATCTGTTCGTATTCTTCCAGAACTTTGCGGTCGCGAGCATGTTTCTTGTCGCGCTTGCGGTCTTTGATGGCGAAGGGATGCATGATCTTGTCGGTTACTTTGCCTCCGATGACATCGCTGACATTGAGTGTGCCGATGCGGGCTGCTTTCTCTCTTTCAATTGTTTGGCGAATAGCGTTGTTGACACGCAGCATAGAGTCGCCGCGCACTTCTATCTGTCTCAGTGTGTCCACGAGCAGAGAGTCGCCCATCGGGGCGGAAAATGCCAGAAGAGGCAATGCGGCAAGCAGGAGGATGAGTAAGTGTTTCATACGTTTCCTTGGATTTTCAGCCACAAAAGTAATTATTTTTTTGTGAATGACAAAAGATTTCCCGAACTTTGCACTCGAAGTTAATACTTTTTTATAATATGTACTCCATGAAACGAACAGTAATTCTCTTTTTGGCCGTCTTTACATCCATGAGCAGCGTGGCGACCGACTACACCAAGTACGTCAATCCTTTTATCGGAACACAGACAGATGACACAGGCGCCCTGAGCGGCAGTACGTTCCCAGGCCCGACGATGCCTCAAGGCATGGTGCAGTTGGCGCCAGAGACAGAGCAGTACGTCACTTGGGATCCTTGTTGCGGCTACGACTACAATCGCGACTCCATCTTCGGCTTCACGCATACGCATCTTAGCGGTACGGGTTGTACCGACCTCATCGATATCTCCTTGATGCCGACCACTAAGCACGTCACGCCCGAACTTCTGAAGAAAGGCATCTTCGCTTTGCCCTTCAAGCACACGCAGGAAAGTGCGGCTCCAGGCTATTATATGGTTGACTTGCTTGGCGGAGAGAACATCAAGACAGAGCTTTCGGCAACCGTTCATGCCGGCATACACAAATATACTTTCCCCGAAGGCAAGGAGCAGACCGTCATTCTCGACCTCGACCGCATGACGTTCCGCGGCGATGCGTACTATACAGGACGCCGCGCCTACCAAATCATCCAAAGCCAGATACGCGTGCTTGACGACAGAACCATCGAAGGCTTCCGTGTCTTGACCGGATGGGCGAAGCTTCGCAAGGTTTATTTCCGGGCAGAGTTCTCTCGTCCCATAGCAAGCCGCATCATGATGGATGGCGGACGCAATGCCGGCAAAAGCGATGTCATCAACGGTCGCACATTGCGGGCTGCGCTTTCTTTCGACGCGTCGAAAGGCAAGGAGGTGATGGTCAAGGTCGCCATTTCTGCCGTTGATAATGACGGCGCCCGCAAGAACATGAAGGCAGAAGCCCAGTCGTGGGACTTCAACCACTACACCAAAGCCGCTCACGATGCATGGGAAAAGGAACTATCCACCATCGACATCGACGGCACGGACGACCAGAAGACTATCTTCTACACCGGCCTTTATCATGTCCTGATGCAGCCCAACACCATCAGCGATGTTGACGGTCGCTACATGGACACGAACTTCGAGATAAAGCAGATGCCGGCAGGACAAAGCTATCACAGCACTTTCAGCCTTTGGGACACCTTCCGCGCTGCCCATCCGCTCTACACGCTTCTCTATCCGAAGATTGCCGTGCAGTTCGTCCGCGACATGGTTCTGCACCATGAGACTTACGGCTATCTGCCCATCTGGGATCTCTGGGGACAGGACAACTATTGCATGATAGGCAATCATGCCATTCCCGTCGTGGCCGACGCTATTCTGTCCGAACTGCCTGGTCTCGACGTGGAGCGCGCCTACAAGGCCATGGTGGAGAGCAGCACTCGCACACATCCCAACAGTCCCTTCGAACTTTGGGAAGAATGCGGCTACATGCCTCAGAACAAACAAAACGTCAGCGTATCCATTACGATGGAGCAAGCCTTCGACGACTGGTGCGTGGCTGCCGTGGCGAAGAAGCTTGGCAAGCAACAGGACTACGAGCGTTTCATCAAGCGCAGCGAATACTATCGCAACCTCTTTAATCCCACAACTGGTTTCTTCCAGCCGAAGGACGACAAGGGCAACTGGATAGAGCCTTTCGACCCCCTGAGCTACGAGAATCCCTGCTTCGTGGAGGGCAACGCATGGCAATACATGTGGTTCGTGCCGCAGAATCCACAGGGACTCATCGACCTCTTCGGCGGCGTGAAGCCTTTCATCAAAAAGCTTGACGAAAACTTCACTCTGACCGAGACAAGCGGCGAAGTGAATGGTAATGCCAGCGGATTCATCGGACAGTATGCCCACGGCAACGAGCCGAGCCACCACACGGTTTATCTTTACAACTTTGCCGGCCAGCCCTGGAGAACACAGGAACTCGTGGAGCAGGTGCGTAGCACGTTCTATAACGCCACGCCATGCGGCTATGCAGGCAACGACGACTGCGGCCAGATGTCGGCTTGGTACATTTTCTCTTCCCTGGGCTTCTATCCCTTCAACGCAGGCTCGGCAGAGTACGTCATCGGCACACCTTTGTTCCGTCGCGCTGTGCTGCACATGCCCGGCGGCAAGGACTTGACCATCAACGCGCCGCGCAAGTCGGACAAGGCGATTTACGTCAAGGGCGTGAAGCTCAACGGCCAGAAGATAACCGACTGGAAGCTCACGCATCGCCAGCTGACCGACGGCGGCACATTGGACTTCACAATGAGTGAAAAGAAGTAAGGCATCATATACAGAAGGCCCCTTCCCGTTTTGTCGGGAAGGGGCCTTTTTTTGTATCTGTAGGTTTTTACTTACCGAGGTCGATTCTTGCGCACCAGCCACCGTTCCTGGCCATGTGAATGGGCAGCACAGTCGTGTTGTTCACTTTGCTCTGCTGACGGAGATAGTCCATTGCGATGAGGTGTGCGTTGATGCCGTCGGCAAAGCTTTCCATCCGGCATTCCTTTCCTTCGGGCAGGAAGTCGAGCTTTACCTGCAGGTCGCGCTCGGTGCTGTTGGTGATGCCGCCGATGAACCATTTGTTGCCTTTGCGCTTGGCTACTACGCAATACTGGCCTGCTTCTGCCTGTAGGACGCGTGTCTCATCCCAGTTGACTGGGACGCTTGTGAGGAAGTCGCGGCAGTCGGGCCACTGGTCGTAGCGGCAGGGGTTGTCCATCA
>CAMKTM010000035.1 GCA_946415695.1 uncultured Prevotellaceae bacterium
CTTTTTCCTCTCCCTTTAAGGGAGAGTTAGAGAGGGTCTCCATCTCCATCTTGCCGGCAAAGGTCTGGATGTCGAGCGTGAAAGGCTGCAAGGTCACTTCGTCCACGCCGGCCTTCCTGTATTCCTTCTCGAGGAGCTTGCCCGCCTTGTTGGCACCGCCCTTGGCATAGCCGCGACCTTGATACTTCGCGCTGGCCAGTTCTTTCACAACTCGCTTGTAGTGCGCCAAGTCCTGTGCAACTAAAAGGTGAAATGGAGAAAAGATGATAAGGCAAATAACAAGTAATGGGATTCTACGTTTCTTCATAATCTAATTTTTTTAATTTTTCAACTTTTTCCCTCGGGGAGCGGTTCCACGTGAACTACGACATGCGTCTCTTCGCCATAGTGTTTCTTCAGGAGATCTTCCACTTCAGATGCCTTATCGTGGGCTTGACGCAGGGATATGTCGGCATCCATGAGTATGTGCAGCTCGATGGCATAGTGGCTTCCGATGCGACGTGTGCGCAGGTCGTGGGGCTCTTCCACGCCAGGGACGGATGCGGCCAGCCGGAGCATTTCCTGTTCCACCTCGTCGGGAAGCGACTGCTCCATCAGGTCGCCAATGCCGCCTCGAAGTAAATCGACCGACATTTTGGCAATAAAGAGGCCAACGACGACAGAGGCCAAGGGGTCGAGCACCGTCCAGCGCAGCCCGAGGAAGATTGCTCCGCCGATGCCGATGGCCGTACCAATGGACGAGAGCGCATCGCTGCGATGGTGCCAGGCATTGGCCTCTAAGGCCGGAGAGTTCAGCTTGCGCGCCTTCTGCATCGTATAGTGAAACACGCCTTCCTTCAGCACTATAGACAGCAGAGCTGCTATGAGCGCAAGCATTCCAGGAGCTTCCAACAGTCCGCCCTTCGTCCAAAAAACAATCTTCACAATGCCCTCATAAACAATTCCCGCAGCCACGACAAGCAACACCAAAGCAATGAAAGTCATTGCCAGCGTCTCGTATTTCCCATGGCCGTAGTCATGCGATTTGTCCTTAGGCTTTCCGCTGATGTGCACGAAGGCAAGAACAATGATGTCCGTCACGAAATCACTGAGCGAATGAACCGCATCGGCCAACATCGCAGAACTATGCCCCACAATGCCCGCAACAAACTTGAAAAGCAGGAGCAACACATTAACAGCCCCACCCCACAACGTGACTTTGTATATCTCACCGCGTCTGTCCATCAAAACTGTGCTTTGCAACTGCAAAGATAGCGATTCTTTTCCCTTATTTTCATATCTAATGAATGTTTTTTGCCATACTTGTATAAAAACAATGGAGCAGAATGCGTTTTCTCAAAAAAAAATACTAACTTTGCCAGAGCGATAAGGCTTTTTGCCCGCCAGCACCAACAGTTAGCGACATGAATGTAAAGAGAATCTTCCTACGACTCAGAAAATGGCATGGGCTGCTGCTTATCATCGCCGCGGTTCTGCTATTGGAACTGCTCTCTTTGGCACAGTACTTCTTCACCCATAACTTGTTAGAGGAAGAGCTGGAAAAACACGCCGAACTGGAGCTGACGATGAAGGCCATGATTATGAAAAGGATTATCGAAGACTCCGAGAACACCCTTAAAAGCCATATCATGGAGGTTAAGTACAACCTCGCCAATCCCGACTCGATGTTCAGCATCGTGGCACAGATTGCCAAGTATTCGCCACAAATGAAAGGATGCGGCATCGCTTTCAAGCCCGGATACTACAAGGACAAGGGAGAACTCTTCGAGCCATACGCCCTGAAAACAGACAGCGGCATCCAATGCCTCCAGATTGCAGGAAAGGACTTCGACTACACGAAAGACGGGTTCTACAAAGACATTCAGGAAAGGAAAGCCAACAGCTGGGTGGGGCCCTACCAGGACGCATTCCTGAAGGAAAGGCTCATCAGCTATGCCGTGCCCATCTATGAGTTCACGGGAGACACCATTGCAGTCTTTGGCATAGACATTGACGCCAAGAACCTGGGCGACACATTGAACTACCGCCACATCTATCCCTCGTCCTTTGACTTCCTGCTCTCGGAAGAAGGGGAACTGATTACCGACTACACTCCTACAAGCATAGAGGGCAACATAGATGTTTATGTCCGCCTTATCAACGACAGCACGGTGACTCGCGTAAAGAGCTACAGCGGCAGGACCAACATGATTGACTTCGACATCAACGGGAAAGACGGCTCCATCTTTTATTCCCACATGAAAGGGAAACCGCATTGGCTGATTGCCGTGGTATGCTACGACGACGAAGTCTATGGTTCTCTCCTGAGGCTGCGGTTCCGCCTCCTGCTGCTCTCGCTCGCAGCTTTTGGCATCTTGATGTTCATGGTTCTGCGCTTTGCAAAAGGAGCGAAAGAACTAAACATGAAAACTCTTGAGCAGGAACGCACCAACGGCGAACTAAGGATTGCCAACAACATACAACAGACGCTTCTGCCCGCAAATGAGCCGTCATTGAAAAACGTCGGCGATGTTTGCGTGGAAGGCAGGCTCATTCCGGCAAAAGCGGTGGGCGGCGACCTCTACAACGCCTTCGTCCGCGACGAGAAACTGTTCTTCTGCATTGGCGACGTCAGCGGCAAAGGCATTCCCTCGGCACTCATCATGGCCATCATGCAGGCCCTCTTCCGCAACATTGCCTCCCGAGAGGACAACCCTGCACAAATCATGAAGCGCCTCAACGAAACAGCTTGCCGAAACAACGAGGCCAACATCTTCTCCACGTTGTTCATCGGCGTCCTCGACTTGCCGACAGGGCATCTTCGCTACTGCAACGCAGGGCATGAGCTGCCGATTCTCATTGACCATTCACCTTTGACCATTGACCATTCACCTTTGAACATTGACCATTCGCCATTGGCCATTGACCATTCAATTTCGATGATTGAGGCAAAGCCCAACCTCCCTGTCGGTCTCTTCGAAGACTTTGATTTCGAGATGCAGTCGATGACCATGCAGCCGGGCTCCGTCCTCTTCCTTTATACCGACGGGCTGACAGAGGCGCGAAACATTCAGAACAAGCTCTTCGGAAGGGAGAATGTCCTGAAGATGATTGCGTCATGCCGCTCGACCGAGCCAAAGCAACTGGTGGAAGCGGCAATCGGCAAATGGCATCAGTTCATAGGGCAAACCGAGCAAAGCGATGACCTGACGCTCCTGGCGCTCAGCTACACTCCGTCGCAGGAACAAGATGTGCTGGAAGAAAGTCTGACCTTAAAGAACGACGTGAAAGAAGTAGAGGCGTTGGGAGCCTACGTGAAGCAAGTCTGCGGGCATCTGAGCATCGACAGGTCTCTGACCAACAAGCTGCGCCTTGCCGTAGAGGAGGCCGTGGTCAACGTCATGGAATATGCTTATCCGAAAGGCACAACGGGGTACGTGAACGTGAAAGCCACGTCAGACGGCCGTCGCCTGAAGTTCATTATCACAGACTCCGGCATCTCTTTCAACCCGACAGAAGTCACTGCTGCCAACACGTCTCTCTCGGCAGAAGAGCGCCCCATTGGCGGGCTCGGCATTCTGCTTGTGCGAGAGCTGATGGACTCCATCAACTACGAACGCACAGACGGAAAGAATGTTCTGACACTAAGTAAAACCATTCTTAATCCTTAATATATTTGGCAATGAAAACAAACATTGAGAAACAGGCGGACAAGTATCTTGTCACCCTGGAAGGAGAGCTCGACACGGCTGCGGCCACTGAAGTGGAGAAAACGCTACAGCCCCTTTACAGCACAAACGGACTTGATGTCATCATCGACTGTGCCGGATTGGAATACATCGCATCAAGCGGCCTTCGCATCCTGATAAGCCTTTTGAAGGGAGCCAAGGCAGGAGGCAGCAAGGTCGTGCTGAAAAACATGAACGACGACATCAAGAGCGTCTTCAAACTGACTGGGTTCATCAACATTTTCGAGGTGGAATAAAGGTTACTGCTATGGGAAAGAGATTGTTTCCCGTCTTGACATTACTTTTGACAGGTGTCTTGACTGTTTTTGCCCAGGAAGAAGTCCGTCCTGAGCCGAAAAAGCACAAAGAGACGAAGAACCAGTTCGACATGAGCCTGAACATGCTCGGCCGCGGCGAGATGCGCTTCGGAGGGTTTACGGAAGACGCATCAGAGAACCGTGCCCAGTTCCTCATGGAAAGGACTCGTCTGGCCTTGGGCTACAAGCGCCAGTACATTGAAGTGAGGGTGACAGCCCAGCACAGCGGAATCTGGGGGGAGAAGAGCAAGGGAAGCTTCAACCTCCACGAGGCCTGGGCAAAGCTCTACACGAAGTTCGGCCTGTTCGCACAGTTGGGCCGCCAGGTGCTGTCGTATGACGACGAACGCATCATCGGTGCCAACGACTGGGCCATGGCGGCCAATTCCCACGATGTGGTGAAGCTTGGCTACGAGGGTCACGGGCACAAGGTCCATGCCATTCTTGGCTTCAATCAGAACGTGGAGAATGTCAGCGGTGGCAGTTTTTATTCTGGCGGTTCACAACCTTATAAAATCATGCACACCCTTTGGTATCACTACGATGTCCCCAAGTTTCCGCTTGGCGCCTCCATCCTGTTTATGAACATCGGCTTGCAGGGCGGAAAGGAAGGCGGCACCGGCTCCTTCGAGCCTCGCAACAGATACCAGCAACTGCTGGGTGGATTCCTTTCCTTCAACCCCAAGAATCTGTCGGTCGAGGCCGCGTATTACCATCAATTCGGCAGAAACGAATACAACATTAAGATAGATGCCTGGATGGCAAGCTTCAAGGCCCAATATCAATTCTCGAGGTATGTAGGAGCCGTGACGGGATACGACTACCTGAGTGGCGACGACTACAACTACGTGCGCCCAAAGGGCATGATCGGTATGCCGCGTCACGAAGTAATCAAGTACTTCAATCCTGTCTATGGTTCTCACCACAAGTTCTACGGCATGATGGATTTCTTCTACGTGCAAGCCTTCTCCGACTCCTTCTCCCCCGGCCTGCAGAACCTTTATGCAGGAGCGACCTACAGTCCCATCCGGGGATTGAACCTGAAGGCCACCTACCATTATCTGGCTGTTGCCACGCATTTGGACAAAAGCCGCAAGACCCTGGGACATGCCATCGACATCGAGGCTTCGTACCAAATCCTGAAAGACGCGAAATTCGCCCTTGGCTTCTCCTACATGAAAGGCACGGAGACGATGGAGAAACTGAAGCGCACGGAAGACAACAGCAACCTGAAGTGGGCTTGGTTCTCGCTCATCGTGTCACCACACATCATATCGACAAGATGGTAAAACGCCCGACGTCAAGATTTCAATAAGAGCGTGGCCTTATTTCAATAAGAGCGTGCCTCGTTGGCAATAAGAGCGTGCCTCGTTGGAGATAAGAGCGTGCCTCGTTTTCTGATGACCTGCGATGCGTTTGGAAAAAAGAAACGATTCCTCGTCGATTTCTCACGATAAATCGCAAATCATCAAATCGTAAATAAACAGTAAATAATAATTCGTCAAATCGTAAATAAAGATGGTTTCTCTAAGTAAAACACAGTATGGCATCTATGCGGAATGCATCGGCCATAAAGGCGAGGTTTACTACAATATCCCTCATCTCTACACCCTCGACAAGAGTCTGGACACCGACCGGCTCTGCAAGGCCGTCGAGACGGCAGTAAAAGCACACCCGACACTCTTCACCCGCATCGTGCTCGCCGACGACGGGGAACCGATGCAGACAATCGCCGAGGACAACACCTTCTCTCTTTCCGTTGAGGACATCGAGGACATCGAGGCAGAGAAGGCTTCGCTCGTCATGCCCTATGACATCTTTGGCGACCGGCTCTTCCGCATCCGTCTGTTGCGTTGCCAGCGCAACCTTTACCTCTACATCGACTACCATCACATCATCTCCGACGGCACGTCGATGCACATCATGCTCGCCGACATAGACAAGGCTTATCACGGGCTGCCGCTCGACAAAGAGGAACTGACCCTGGCTGAAGTGGCAGCAGCGGAAAAAGGCCGGCAACAAACGGAAGCCTTCGCAGAGGCAAAGGCATGGTACGCCAAGAACTTCGACTGCGGAGACGTCTTTACGCAGCTGATACCAGACCTCGAAAAGGAAGAATTCACGGAAGACAGCCTGCTCCACATATTGGACACCGGCATCGACCGCATAGAGCTCTTCTGCAAGGAGCACGGCATCTTCAAGAGCACCTTCATGACGTCGGCATATTCCCTGCTGCTCGCGAAGTTCAACAACGAGCAGGAGTCGCTCTTCACCACCGTCTATAACGGCCGTCAGGACAAACGGCTGCTGCACACCGTCGGCATGTTCGTCAAGACTGTGCCCGTCTATGCCAAGTTCGACAGCCAGACCACCGTACTCGACTTCCTCAGAGCAGGACAGGAACAGATGAGCGGATGCCGACAGCACGAAGCCTATTCCTTCATCGACCTCATGGAGGACATCAAGCCGCAGAGCAACTCGATGTTCGCCTGGCACGCCTCGCTCTTTGCCGACGACACGATGGGCGACAAGCCGATGCAAGCCGAATGCCTCGGCTACGGAATGCTCGACGCAGCGATCTACCTGAAAGCCTTCCTGCGCGACGGCAAAGTCAATGTGAAGGCTGAATACCATTCCAACGAGTATTCAAAGGAACTCATCGCACAGTTCCTGCAGAGCTACGAAGCCGTCGTGGAAGGTTTGCTCACCAAAGACTATCTGCGCGACATCGACATTGCACAACCTTCGCAAGTGGAAAAGCTCGACAGCTTCAACCAGACCGATGTGGCGTACGACGACTCGCAGACCATCGTCTCGCTCTTCGCAAGGCAAGCAAAGCAAACGCCGGACAACATCGCCGTCGTCTTTAAGGACAGGCAATACTCATACAAAGAGGTGGACGAAATAAGCGACCGCATCGCTGGCTTCATCGCCTCGAAGGGCTTGAAGGCGGAGGATGTCGTGTCGGTGCTTATCCCACGATGCGAATGGATGGCCATAGCTTCCCTCGGCATACTGAAGGCCGGCTGTGCCTACCAGCCGCTCGACCCAAGCTATCCCAAGGAACGCCTGAACTTCATGATGCACGACGCCGAAGCCCGGCTCCTCATTGCCGACGAAGAGCTGCGCCCCATCGTGGACGAATACCAGGGCGAAGTCCTGCTCACCAAAGACCTCGCCGCCCTCGTCCCGTCTGTTGCGTTGCCAACGCAACAAACAGGACCAGAGCCCTCCTCCCTCTTCATTCTCCTCTACACCTCCGGCTCCACCGGCGTGCCGAAAGGCTGCCAACTGACGCACGGCAACCTCGTTGCATTCTGCCATTGGTACCAGCGCTTCTACGACCTGCGGCCAGAGCATTGCGTCGCAGCCTACGCAAGCTATGGCTTCGACGCCTGCATGATGGACCTCTACCCCGCCCTGACCTGCGGCGCAACCGTCCACATCATTCCCGAAGAGATACGCCTCGACCTGATGGCCCTCAACAACTACTTCGAGCAGAACCACATCACACACTCCTTCATGACAACGCAGGTGGGCTATCAGTTCTCCACAAGCATCGAAAACCATTCCCTGAAGTTCCTCTCGACCGGAGGCGAGAAGCTCGCTTCGCTCGTTCCGCCAAAAGGCTATATATTATATAATGTATATGGGCCGACGGAATGCACCATCTTCACAACAACATTCCGCGTTGACAAGAAGCTGAAGGAGATACCCATCGGCAAACCGCTCGACAACATGCGCCTCTACATCGTTGACCCGCAGGGACATCGCCTGCCCATAGGCGCAGCAGGCGAGCTGTGGGTGGCAGGCCCGCAGGTGAGCCGCGGCTACCTGAACCGCCCAGAGAAGACGGCAGAGACGTACATCAGCAACCCCTTCACGACGGAAGAGAAGTACTGCCGCGTCTATCGCACTGGCGACATCGTCCGCTTCCTGCCCGACGGCAACATTCAGTTCGTCGGCCGTCGCGACGGACAGGTGAAGATACGTGGCTTCCGCATCGAGCTGAAGGAAGTGGAAGCCATCATCCGCGAATTCCCCGGCATCAAAGACGCAACGGTGCAAGCCTTCGACGCGGAAGGCACAGGCGGCGGCAAGTTCATCGCAGCCTACATCGTCAGCGACCAGCAGATCGACATCGAAGCCTTGAACAATTTCATCCTCGACGAGAAACCGCCCTACATGGTGCCGGCCGTCACAATGCAGATTGACGCCATCCCCTTGAACCAGAACCAAAAGGTCAACAAGCGCGCCCTGCCAAAGCCCGTCCAGTCTGTTGCGATGCCATCGCAACAAGCAGAACAGGCTCCGCTCAACGTGCTCGAACAGGAACTGCACGACATGATTGCCGGCATCGTGAACAACGAAGACTTCGGCATCACGACAGTACTTGGCTACATCGGCCTGACATCCATCAGTGCCATCAAACTTGCGGTGCTCATCAACAAACGCTACGACGTTGCCATCGATGCAAAGTCTCTCGTCAAGACGGCAACCCTGCAAAGCATTGAGAACGAGATATTGAAAGCTCTCATGCAGCCTCACAGCTCGCAGGACTCCCACAACTCCCAACACTCCCGTCAAGCCCCGCTCTCCTACGCCCAGACTGGCGTCTATTTCGACTGCCTGAAGAACCCGGCAACTACAGTCTATAACATTCCCTATCTGCTCTCGTTCCCCGCAGGCACAGAAGCAAGCAAGCTGGCCGAAGCCGTCAAGGCTGTTGTGGCAAGCCACCCCGAGTTAAGCGTGCACTTCACCACCGAGGGCAACACCATCATACAGACCATCGAGGACAGCGTGCCTGCACAAGTGCCTGTCACAGAAATGACAGACAAAGCTTTGGCAACATACAAGAATGAGTTCGTGCAACCCTTCAACTTGCAGAAGGCACCGCTCTATCGCTTCGAGATTGTCAAGACAGAGAGCGGCATACACCTATTGATGGACATCCATCATCTGATCTTCGACGGTGGCTCGGCCGACCTCTTCATCCGCCAGATATGCAACGTGCTTGACGGCAACTCCGTCGAGAAAGAAAGCTACTCCTACCTCGACTTCGTGACCGACCAGCAGGCAGCGGAGGACACTGACGAGTTCCGCGAAGCTCAACAGTTCTTTGCCGAGAAACTGCAGACCTGCGAAGGGGCAAGCGAAATACCTGCCGACCTCAGTCACTCCGACGACGAACAAGGCTTCATCGGCGAGGCTGTGTGTCCCGTAAACAACGAAGCCATCGCCGCCTTCTGCCGCGAGCAGAAAATCACACCCGCTCATCTCTTCCTTGCTGCCACGGCTTACGTCGTTTCCCGATACACCAACAATCGCGAGGTCTATCTCTGCACGGTCAGCAGCGGCCGCAGCAACCTGAGGATTGCCGACACGGTGGGCATGTTCGTCAACACCCTTGCCCTCGGCCTGAACATCGACGACGTGAGCGTCCATGACTTCCTGCAGAAGGCAAGCGAAACCTTCGACCAAACACTTCGTCACGAAGACTATCCCTTCGCCCGCATCGCTTCCGACTACGGCTTCCGTCCCTCCATTGCCTACGCCTATCAGGTGGGTGTCCTCTCGGAATATCAGACGAACGGCAAGGCAATAGGGCAGGAAGTTTTGGAACTGAATGTGCCTAAGTTTAAGATAAACATCAAGATTGAGTCCAGCGGCGTGGTCGTTCAATACGACGACTCGCTCTATTCCGACCGACTGGGCAAGGCATTGGCCGAAAGCATTGCTGCTGTTGCCGAACACATGATGCAGCAGCCCGAAGCACCAGTAAGGAAGCTTTCCATCATCAGCAAAAGCCAAGAGGAAGAGCTCGAAGGCCTTCGTCAGACGGCGACAGGCGACGCGCCCTTCAAGCTGTTCCACGATTGCATCAGCCACTTCGCACAGATTCAGCCAGGGCACGAAGCGTTGGTTGCCATCGACGGGAAGTTCACCTACAAGGAGATGGACGAAGCGACGAACCGCATAGCCAATGGTCTTCGCCAGCGAGGCGTCAAGGAGCGCGACAGGGTGGCATTGCTCCTGCCTCGAACCAGCAGGCTTATTCTCTCGCTCTTCGGCGTACTGAAGGCAGGAGCGGCCTACATCCCCTGCGACCCCGAGTATCCTGCCGACCGCGTGAAGCTCATCCTCGAGGACAGCGAAGCCCGCTTCATCATCACCACAGCAGACCGCCTCGACAGCGTCCCGGCCGACAAGGCCATCGACGTGGAGACGCTCATCAGTTCCGTTTGCTGCGATGCCATCGCAACAAACATAACGGGCGATGACCTTGCATACCTCATCTACACCTCCGGTTCGACGGGCCGCCCGAAAGGCGTCATGCTGCGCCACGAAGGCATCTGCAACTACCTCTACGGCCACCCGGCCAACGTCTTTGCCAATGCCGTGCTGACCGATGCCAAGCGCATCCTCAGCGTAACCACCATATCGTTCGATGCGGCGCTGCAAGACATTGGTATGTGCTACTTCAACGGCAAGACGCTCATCCTTGCCACTGAAGAACAGGCCAACAATCCTTTGGACCTCGCCAACCTCATCAACGAACAGCAAATCAACATGGTGAGCGGAACGCCATCGCGTTGGCAGACGTGGCTCACGAGCTCTGTCTTTTGCGATGCCATTGCAAAGGTCAACATCTGCCGTGCCGGCGGCGAGAAGTTCTCCGACCAGTTGCTCTCGATGATGCGAAGCGCCACGAAGGCCCGCATCTTCAACTGCTATGGCCCCACAGAGATAACGGTTGCCTCGAACAATGCCGAGCTGACGAATGCCAAGCAGGTAACGGTCGGCAAGCCTCAACTCAACGTCAAGGAGTTCATCGTGGATGGCGACGGCAATGAGTTGCCTGTGGGCGTTGTGGGCGAACTGTACATTGGCGGTCGCGGCGTAGCTCGAGGCTACAACAACCTCGACGAGATGACCCGAGAGCGCTTCATTGACTACAGTCCCGTATGTTGTGTTGACAACGCAACATACAGAACCGCCAGCGCAACAAGCGAAGCAGCCAGTGCAACAAACAGAACGCGCATCTACAAGTCGGGCGACTATGCGAAGTGGCTGCCGGACGGCAACGTCGTCATCCTGGGCCGCACGGACCACCAAATCAAGTTGCGCGGTCTGCGCATCGAGCTGGGCGAGATAGAGAACGTCATGCTGAAGGTGGAGGGCATGAAGAAGGTGGTTATCCTCATTCGCAAGCTCAACGACAAGGAGCACCTCTGCGCCTACTACACCGCCGACCGCGAGATTGCGCCCGACGCACTGAAGGCTGAAATCTCGAAGAGTCTGACGCAATACATGGTGCCGACGGCTTACCTGCAACTGAAGGTGATGCCCATGACGCCGAACGGCAAGACGGACGTGAAGGCTTTGCCCGAGCCTCAGCTTGCCGTCACCTCGGCCTACGTGGCAGCAGCCAATGAGACGGAGCAGAAGTTCTGCGACATCTTTGCCGACATCCTGCAGATGGACAAGGTGGGCGCCACGGACAACTTCTTCGAGCTGGGCGGCACAAGCCTTGTCGTGACGCGCGTCATCATCGAAGCCGACAAGGCTGGCTTGCACGTGGCTTACGGCGATGTCTTTGCCAACCCGACGCCAAGGCAACTGGCAAGGCTGATAAACGGGAATGACGAGGGCAATGGGAGCGACGCGAGCAATGGGGACGAAGCTTCTGATTTCGACTACACAGCTATTGACGCCCTGCTGCAAGCTGGCACGCTCGATGCCTTCCGCAGTGGCGAGCGCCAGCCCCTTGGCAACGTTCTTCTGACGGGCTCGACGGGTTATCTTGGCATCCACATCCTGCGCGACCTCATTGATTCCGATGCGGAGAACATCTATTGCCTGGTGCGTGCAAAGACTCAGGAGAAAGCCGAGAGCCGCCTCCGCACACTGCTCTTCTATTACTTCGACAACGCCTTCAAGGACCTCTTCGGCAAGCGCCTGCACGTCATCCTCGGCGATGTGACGGCCGACCTCGGTTCCGTTTGTTGCGCTGCCAACGCAACAGACATAACGACCGTCTTCAACTGCGCTGCCATCGTGAAGCACTTCAGCGAAGGCACGGAGATTGAGGACGTCAACATCGGCGGTGCCCAGCGCTGCGTCGATTTCTGCCTGCAGACGGGCGCCCGACTTGTACACGTCTCCACCGCCAGCACGCGAGGGCTGTGGACGGAACAAATCGTAAACGACAAATTGTCGAACGGCAAAACGCTTGACGTCTTCACCGAGCAGCGTTTCTTCATAGGACAATATCTTGCAGGCAAGTACATCTACTCGAAGTTCATGGCCGAGCGGCTCATCCTCGATGCGGTGGCCAAGCATGGTCTGGGTGCGAAAATCATGCGCGTGGGCAACCTTGCCGCCCGAAGCACCGACGGCGAGTTCCAGGCGAACTTCTCCACGAACTCCTTCATGGGCCGCATCAAGGTCTATAACATGCTGGGCTGCTGCCCGTACTCGATGCGCAACAATCGCGTTGAGTTCTCGCCCATCAACGAGGTGGCGCACGCCATCATCCTCCTCGCCACAAGCCCGAAGGCCTGCATCGTCTTCCATCCCTACAACATCCACTTCCAGTTCCTGGGCGACGTGCTGACCGGCCTGGCCACCGTTGGCGAAGGCATCCGCTTCGTGGAGCAGGAGGAATTCCAACAGGCAATGGACCAGGCGGGGCAAGACCCGCAGAAGGCCGCACAGATGTCGTCGCTCCTGGCTTATCAGGACATGGCTCACGGACAGAAGACCACCGACGTGGAGCGCGACAACGACTACACCACGCAGGTGCTCTACCGGCTGGGCTTCGCCTGGTCGCCCACGTCGTGGGACTACGTGGAACGTATGCTCACTGCCATCGGCGGCTTCGGCTTCTTCGAATAAAGGCGTATGAAAGAGACTGAACTGAACGAGCAATTCTACAGTTACCTGTGGGCTTACATCCTGGTTGCCCTTTCGGGCTGCCTGGGCAACGTGGTCGATGGCATCATCGTGGGCAACCTCATCAGCGAGGACGGCGTGAGCGCCATCAACCTCTCGACACCCATCAGCCAGTTCATCTTCACCCTCCACCTGCTCATCAATGCCGGAGCGGGTATGCTCGTGGCATATGCTTTGGGCAGGAACGACATCCGTGAGGCACGGCGCTTCTTCACGCAAGCCTTGACGCTCAGCGTGGGGCTGGGCATCGTGATTGCCATCGTCGGAGGAGTCGTCTTCCCTGGCGAGACGGCCCGAAGACTCTGCAGCAACGAGCAGATACTGCCTTTGGCCCGCGACTACATGCAAATCCTCCTCTTGGGCAACCCGGCATTCATCCTGATGTGGGGGCTCTCCACGATGGTTGGCGTCGATGGGCAGCCGAAGCTCGTCTCGCTGGCAGTCATCATCGACAACGCGACGAACCTCTGCCTCGACATCGTCTTCATCCAATGGATGGGTTGGGGCATCGCAGGCTCGTCGGCAGCCACCGTAATCGGGCATCTCGTCGGCATCGCCATCCTGCTCTCGCATTGGAAGACCGCCCCACCCTCTTGCAGAGAGGGAAGCACATGCCAGCTTCGTTTCTCCTTCGCCTATCTTATGGCTTCTGAAGACGACACTTCCCTCCCCACGAGGAAGGAGGGGCTGGCGGTGGGGCTTATCATCAAGCAGGGTGCTCCCCTGGCGATTGCCTCCATCTCCCTGACGTTGCTCATGCTCTCTGCCAACACCATCGTGCTCGGCACGTTGGGCCGCACCGGCATCTTCGCCTTCGCCGTCTGCATGAACCTGTTGCAGGTCTATAACCTCTTCTTGTCGGGCACCTGCCAGACGTTGCAGTCGCTGGGCGCCATACAAGTGGGAAAAGGTGACACCGAAGGCATACGCATGGTGATACGGAAAGCGTTTCGCTTCATCACGGTGGCGATGACGCTGACCTGTCTGCTGGTCTGGACATGGCCGATTGGCATCGTGCGGCTGTTCGGCGCAGATGACGCGGCTTTCGTCAGCGAAGGCATCCATGCCCTGCGCATCTTTGCCCTCAGTTTCATCCCCTTCTGCTACATATACGTCCTGATGATCGTCTATAAGCTCTACCAACACCACCGCATGGCGCTCTTCATCTCCTTCGCCCTCTCCCTCACCGTCATCCCCGTGCTGTGGGTCATGTCGCGATGGTACCCCCAACACCTCTGGTACAGCTATCTCATAGCATACGTCATAGAAGCCATGCTCATAGCCCTGCTGCACAAGTTCCTCATCGGGCAGTCATTTGCCGGACAGCAATAGTCATTGAACATGTCGTTCTAATGACCGATTTGGGATAATATCTTTCAGGGACATCGCAAACCTCCCCCAAAAACGAGGCACGCTCTTATTGGAATAAAGGCACGCTCTTATTGCCATAAAGGCACGCTCTTATTGAAACAAGGCCACAGGCTTTTCGGAAATTCAAAGTGTCCGTTGAAGCTCAAAGACGGAGGCAAACATCCTTTTGTATGCCTCCGCTTTCTTTTCGAAGGATAGCGGATAGGCACGGGAAGAAGAGGGCAGACGCCAGAGAAGGACAGCCTCACCCCTACCCTCTCCCGTGGGAGAGGGAGACCTATCGTCCGCCGCGCCGTGGATATTCGTCGCGCTTTGCTTCACCTCTCCATCGGAGGGGACGGGGAAGGCTGGAATTGCCACATACGAATTGACTTTCGGCACTTCCGGGATGCCGAGGGAGGTG
>CAMKTM010000036.1 GCA_946415695.1 uncultured Prevotellaceae bacterium
TCAGGGGCACGTTGAAGTCAACGCGCACGATTGCCTTCTTACCGGCAAAGTTGTAATCTGAAATAGTCACCATTTTGATTTACGATTTACGATTTACTATTTATTGTTTCTTTTGCGCTGCAAAGTTACGACATTTCTATGAAATGTACAAGTTTTAACAGCGAAACGATTCTTTATATGTTTTGCAGAGGTGAGCGAGGCCGCATTTGTCGCATTTGGGGCGGAGGGCGGTGCAGGTGTATCGGCCGTGGAGGATGAGCCAGTGATGGGCGTTGGGTATCTCTTCCTTCGTGAAGTGGCGTGTCAGCATCTGCTCGACGCTGAGCGGTGTCTTGCAGGAATCTGGCACGAGCCCCAGCCGATGGCTGACGCGGAAGACGTGGGTATCGACTGCCATCCTTGCCTCGCCCCAGACGACGCTCAGCACCACGTTGGCTGTCTTGCGGCCCACGCCGGGCAACTCGGTCAGCTGCTTCATGTCCTGCGGCACTTCGCCCTCGTGCTTCTCCCGAAGCATCCGAGCCATCTCGACCAGATGTTTGGCTTTGTTGTTAGGGTAGGAGACCGAACTGATATAGGAGTAGATGACTTCGGGCGTAGCGAGAGCCATTGCCTCGGCAGTGGGGTAGTCCTCGAAGAGTCGGGGCGTGACCTGGTTGATGCGCTTGTCGGTACATTGCGCACTGAGAATGACGGCCACGAGCAGCTGGAAGGGATTGTCGTAGTGCAACTCCGTCTTGGCTTCCGGCATGGCCTGCCGGAAGTAGTCTGCCACTTGTCTGTAAAGTTCCTTGCGTGTCATGTGTTCTCCTTTTATGGGCTTCTAAAACAATAAGGGCGTGCCCTCCTTTTCATAAGAGCACGCCCTTATTGCCATAAAGGCGTGCTCTTATTGCCATAAAGGCACGCTCTTATTTTTTCCGGCTATTTCCTTATCTTGCTTTTCTTGACGCCTTCGAAGGTCATCTTCACGGGCTGTATGGTGCCGTCGGGGTTGAAGATGAGGCGGTCGATGCAGGTGACGCGGTGGTTGCCGTCGGTCTCGTCGAGCGGACGGCGGTGGTAGATGATGTAGTACTCGTCCTTGCCAGGCACTTGGATGACGCTGTGATGTCCGGCACCGCGGGCGATGCTCTCGTCCCTCTGCAGAATCTTACCTTTAAGCTGGAAGGGGCCGAAGGGTGTGTCGCTGATGGCGTAGGCCACGCAGTAGTCGGGGCCGGTCCATCCGCCTTGGCTCCACATGAAGTAGTACTTGCCGCCGCGCTTCAGCATGAAGGGACCTTCCACGTAGTCCTTGCTGGGTGTTATCTCGTGGAACTTCTGTCCGTCCTCCCAGGGCACGATGGAAAGGAGGTCAGGACTCAGACGGCAGACGTTGCAATGGCGCCAGCCGCCGTAGAACATGTAGTACTGTCCGTCGTCGTCGCGGAAGACGAACTGGTCGATGGGCTGTGCGCCGTTGACGATTTCATTGATGAGCGGTTTGCCGAGGGCGTCCTTGTATGGGCCTTCGGGCCGGTCGCTGACGGCCACGCCGATGCCGCCCACCTCGCCTTCGTGTACATCGTTGCCGCCGAAGAAGAGGTAGAACTTGTTGTTAGCCTCGATGATGGCGGGCGCCCAAAGCGCACGGCGAAGCCAGGGGATGTCGGCCTTGGTGATGACGTTCTCGTGCTTCGTCCAGTTCACGAGGTCGGTGCTGGAGAAGGCGTCGAAGTGGAGTTGCTCGTCGTAGGGAGCGCTGTAGGTGGGGAACACCCAGTACTTGCCGTCGAGGACTGCGCCTTCGGGGTCGGCATACCAACCCTGGAAGATAGGGTTGCCACTGGTCTTTTTCTTCTTGGCGTCGGCTGTTCCGACGATGCAGCCCAGCATGAGGGCAATGAGGAGAGGCCTATAGTTCATAGTTAAGAGTTCATAGTTAAGAGTTAAGAGTTAGGGGTTCATAGTTGATTTCCACAGAAAGGTGGCTTAATCTTCAACGATGCCCTTCCTTTTCTGCTTTTCGACCTGTTCCTCGACTTCTTTTGTTGAGAGGGCATCCATGAATCCTTCGAAGATGGCCTGCACGCGGTCGATGGTCTTGCGGCGGAACTTGCCGCTGCGGGGATAGAGCTTGGTGCCTGCTTTGTTGACGGCTTCCTTGTCCGTAATCCACTCTTCGGCCTTGTAGGGCTCGCCGTTCTTGCCGTCCATGTCTTCGTTGTAGTAGTAGGAAATCTGTGTGATGATGAGGCTCACCTTTTTCTCCTTTACGCTGGCACTCAAGAGGTAGCGGAAGCGGGTGCGGTCGAGGCTGAGGAACATCTTGTGGAAAATCATGTACTCCTCGATGCGAGCCACGACGGTGCCGCTCTCCTTCTCTTCGGAGATGATGCGGGTGTACTGCAGCGACGGGTCGTGGATGGCAACTTCTGCAATGGAGTCGGTGATGTAGGCGAGCAGGATGTCGTAGATTTCCTGGTCGTTCCTGTCTGTCACGGTGAAGTTCTTCTGGAAGGTGACGACGCCGTTCACTTCGGGCACCGCTCCGAGCAGGTACTTCGGGTCAGTGTTCTTGTCTTTCTTTCCTGCAAAGAGGCAGAGGGGCAAGCACAGCAGAATCATAAAGACCCCTCCGAACCTCCCCTTAAGGGGGAGACTTAATAATGAGTTAGTTTTCATAATTGATATATTTTATTTATTATTTAACGTTTAATCATTTGCCATCTGTCTCCCTCCCTTTGAGGGAGGGCCGGGGAGGGTCTTCTATTCATACCTTATTGCTTCAATCGGATCCATGCGTGCTGCCTTGCGTGCTGGGACGTACCCGAAGAAGATGCCGATGAAGGCACAGATGGCGAAGCTGAGTCCTACTGCCCAGAAGGGAACACTGCTGGGCAGCATGAAGACGTTGCTTGCCAGCCAGCTGCCGCCGTAGCCGAGTGCCACGCCGAGGAAGGCGCCTGTCAGAGAAATCATGACGCTCTCGATGAGGAACTGGCTCAAGATGTCGATGCCGCGGGCTCCGACGCTCATGCGCAGACCAATCTCCTTGGTACGCTCGGTGACGCTCACCAGCATGATGTTCATGATGCCGATGCCTGCCACGAGCAACGAGAAGGCGGCTGCCACGACGAGTATGAGCGTGATGGTGTCCATCGTGGACGACATCGTCTCCATCCATTCGGCTTGCGAGCGAATGGTAAAGTCGTCCTCGGCATCGTCCTTGAGTTTGTGGTTGCGGCGCAGTATCTGCGTCACCTCCTCGATGGCGTCGTCGCTCAGCTCTTCGGCAAGGGCGCTCATCACGATGCTGCTGAAGAAGGTCTGGGCTGCAATGCGCTTCATGACGGTCGTGTAGGGTGCTATCATCACGTTGTCCTGGTCCATGCCCCAGGTGTTGTAACCTTTCGACTTCAGCACGCCGACGATGCGGAACGGTATGCTCTTGAAGCGGATGACTTTGCCAATGCAGTCGGCATCCTCGCTGCCGAAGAGTTCCTTGACAATGGTTGTGCCGACGACGCACACCTTGGCGCTCTTCAGCACGTCTTCCTCGGTGAAGCAGTCGCCGCTCTTGATGTCCCAGAGCTTGATGGTCATGTAGTCGGGGCTCTCGCCGTACATGGTGCTGTTGGTGTTCTTCGAGCCGTAGATGACTTGTCCGCCGCTTGTCACTTCGGGACTGACGTGTGTGACGAGTGTTGCCTCGCTGAGGATGCTTTCGTAGTCAGCCTGTTTGAGCGTCTGCATGGCGGAGGGGTCGAGCCGGACGCCGCCTCGCATCTCGCCGCCAGGGCGTATGGTAAGCAGGTTCGTTCCCATCTTGCTCAGGTCGGCACGGATGCTCTGTTTCGAGCCTTGTCCGATGGCCATCATGATGATGACGGCTGCCACGCCGATGATGATGCCAAGCATGCTCAGGAAGGAGCGGAACTTGTTGCTCATGATGGCGGTCATGGCCACTTTCAATAGGTTTTGTATGCTCATCTATTCATTTACTATTTGACGATTGACGATTGACGATTGACTATTTATTTGTCGATTTAACTGTTTAATGTGAGTTCGATGACTTTTTTTTAGAGTTGTGGCTGTCTGTTTTGGAGTTGTCCATGTCATAGATTCGCTGTTCCTGCAGAAGCTCATCCTACGGGTCTGTTTTAATAATCCTGTGGTCTTATTTCAATAAAGGCGTGCCTCGTTGGCAATAAAGGCGTGCCTTTATGACAATAAGAGCGTGCCTCGTTTTTGGGGATGACGTGCGATGTTTTTCCGTCGAACTCAGGTTATTTGCTTTTTTCCCCCCCCTTACAGGGGGGCGGGGGGAGCTTTTAGTCATCGTTTGTTTTAGGCAGGGCAGCCAGTGCTTCGCGGGCATCGAGGATGTTGGGATTTTCCTTGTCCTCGCGTATCTTGCCGTCGCGCAGCATGATGTTTCGGCTGCTGTACTGTGCTATCTCGGGGTTGTGGGTGACGAAGATGAGGGTGCGTCCCTGGCGGTGCAGTTCCTGGAAGAGGCAGAGAATCTCGAACGAGGTGCGTGTGTCGAGGTTGCCTGTTGCTTCGTCGGCCAGGATGACGGCTGGGTCGTTGACCAAAGCGCGGGCGATGGCGACGCGTTGCATCTGTCCGCCCGACATCTGGTTGCTCTTGTGCTCCAGGCGGTCGCCCAGTCCGACGGCCTGCAGGGCCTTGACGGCAGCCTCGCGGCGCTGGCGGGCATTGTACGTCTTGTTGTACATCAGGGGCAGCTCCACGTTCTCCACGGCCGTCGTCTTTGCCAGGAGGTTGTAGTTCTGGAAGATGAAGCCTATCTTGCGGTTGCGGAGGACGGCTCGTTCGCTGCGGCGCATTTTGCGGACAGGCACGCCGTCCAGGATGTATTCGCCGCTGGTGGGCGTGTCGAGGCAACCTAACTGGTTGAGCAACGTGCTCTTGCCCGAGCCGGATGTACCCATGATGGTGACGAACTCGCCTTCGTATATCTTGAAGCTGACGCTACGGAGCGCCTTCACCACCTCGCTGCCGACATGGAATTCGCGCCGGACGTCCTGCAGTTCGATGACTACCTTATTTGAATTCATAGTTCAGAGGTTAGAGGTTAGGGGTTAGAGGTTAGAGGATAGTTGGGGATGCGGGTTAGGGTCCAAAGGTATTCTCTAACCACTAACCTCTAACCACTAACCTCTAGTCACGATTTATTTCTTCTTATCCTTATCTTGGTTCCTGTTCCTTGGTTTAGGCATGAAGGGGTTGCTCTGCTGCTGTCCCTCTTCCTCGAGCGCATTGCTCTGTACGTCGATGATGACCTTTGTGCCAGCTTGCAAGCCGCCCGTCACCTGTGTCAGCGTGCCGTTCGTGACGCCTGTCTGAATGGCGATGGCCTTGAGGTTTGGCCCCTCCTTTGTCCAGACCTTCTGGTGGCTGTCAACATCGGTGATTGTCTCGCCTTCGTTGAGCATGGCCTCGTTGGGCTTGAAGCGGAGCGCCTTCGTAGGAATGGCGAGCACGCCGGGCATCTCGAGCGTGTAGATGTTGACGTTAGCCGTGAGGCCTGGCTTGAGTTTCAGGTCCTGGTTAGGTGCACTGATGACCACTTCATAAGTCACGACGTTGCTCTCTGTCGTAGGCTGCTGGCGCACCTGAGTGACGACACCCTGGAAGGTGTCATTGGGAAAAGCATCGACGGTGAAGCTGACGCGCTGACCTTCCTTCACCTCGCCGATGTCCGCCTCGTCAACATCCGCAATGACGCGCATGTCGGTCAGGTCGCGGGCAATGGTGAAGAGGGTTGGCGTGTTGAAGCTCGAGGCGACCGTCTGTCCTTCCTCCACTTCCTTCTTCAGCACGACGCCGTCGATAGGGCTGGTGATGGTGGCATAGCCCAGGTTCGTCTGTGCCTTCTTGACGCTCTCTTTCTGGTGCGTCACCGTCTGCTCTGCCTTGATGTAGGAGAGGCGTGCCTGCTCGAAGTCGTTGGCAGAGATGAGGCCCTTGTCGTGGAGCGCCTTGAAGCGCTCGTAGTTGGTCTTCTGGTAGTCGAGTTCGCTCTGTGCGCTCTTCAGGTTGGCCTGTGCGCTGCTCAGCTCGCTCATCAGGTTGGTGCGGTCCAGCTCGGCAATGATGTCGCCAGCCTTGACCACGCTGTTGTAATCGACGTAGAGCTTGCTGACGATGCCGCTCACCTGCGTGCCGACATCGACGCTCGTCACGGGCTCGATGGTGCCGGTCGCTGTCACGCTCGTCGTAACGTCCTGTACTGCTGCTTCAACCTCAGTGTAGGTGAACTCAATCTTCTTGTCGCAGCTACTCACGATGGCAGTTGCTGCAATCAGCAACGCTGCCTTGATGAATGTGTGCTTTCTCATCACTTTATTTACTATTTGACGATTTACGATTTACAATGTATGTACGATTTAGCAATTTAACTTTACTTCCCGCTCTCCCACGGGAGAGGCTTTCCCCTAAAGGGGGTAGGGGAGTCTTATAGTTCAATCTTCTCTCCTGTGTAGAACTTGAGCAGCTGTATGTTGAGCAAAGCCATGTACTTGCTCTGCAGCATGTCCTGCTCGGCGCTGATGACGTTGTCGCGCCCTTGCAGCACATCGACTGTGTTCTTCAGCCCGTTCTGGAACTGCTCGTTCAGCAACTCGTAGCTCGCCTCCTGGCTCTTCACGCGGCTCTTGGCTGCAATGTAGTTCTGCTGACCATTGTTGGCGTTGAGCCAATACTGCTCGATGGTGCTGGAGAGAGCATTCTTCTTGTCCTGCAGGTCGAGCTTGGAAGAGAGTTGTTGCAACTTTGCATTCTTGACATTCGACATGTTGCGGCGTCCGTCGAAGATGGGGACGCTAAAGTTGAGGCCTGCGCTCATGTTCAGGTTGGTCTTCATCTGTTCGCCCCAGCCGTTCTTGCTGCCGGTGGAGTGGCTGCTTCCGAGGCTCGCACTGGCGCCAATGGTCGGGTAGAAGCCACGCTTGGCAATGTCAAGCTGCATGTCGGCAGCCTCGATGCTCAATTCGGCACTCTTTATCTCGGGACGCACCTCTAAAGCTTTGGCATACGCATCCTGAGCACTTGGCACGACGGCCAACACCTGTTCGTCGGTCGGGATGTTGCCGGCGACGTCGAAGGGCGTGTTGAGGTCGAGCTCGAGGAGCGCCTTGAGCTGACGCTTGTAATTGGCAAGTTGTGTCTCGCTGTTGACCACCGCATACTGTGCGCTGCTGAGTTGCGCTTCGAGCTGTACGATGTCAGCCCGCGCCATCTGCCCCTGCTTCATCATCTCCACGCCTCGGTCGTACTGGCTTTGGGCAGTAGCGAGCAGTTGCTCATTGACCTTCTGGGCTTCCTTTGTGTACATAATCTGCACATAGAGCTGAGCGATTTGCTCCTGAATGGAGAGCTCGCTCTGCTCTGTGGAGAGGGCTGTGATGCGGTTCTCCAGCTTCTGCGCCTTGATGTTCTTGTAGTTGATGCCGCCGTTCCAGAGCGTGACGTTGGCGTTCAAACCGTACGAGCCTTGATAGGTGACATTGTTTCGCGTGCTGGTCACTTGGTCGCCCTGCACGATGCTGATGACTTCGGTGAACGGGCGGTAGCCCACGCTGTGGCTTGTGTTGAAGTTGAGGCTGGGGAAGAGTGCACCCTTGTCTTGCCAAAGGCTTACTTCGCCGCGCTCTTCGCTGATGCGGTTCTTCTGCACCTGAATGTTGTTCTTCAGCGCATAGTCAATACAGTCTTGCAACGTCCAGGCCTGTTGGGCAGAAGCAATTCCTGAGAAAAGCATCAATAGGAATAGGAATGTTATTCTCATGTTCTTTAACTTTTCAACTTTATACTATTATATGTGTGTCGTTGCCTTGCATAGTATTCCCACAGAAGGCTTATGGGAGAAAGAATCTCGTTGTATGGCACAATGCTTTTAGCCTGGTTGCGCTCTCGGTCAGCCTTGAAGTCTTTGCGCATTCGGCGGAAGTCGAGATGTGCCTGCCCGACAGCCTTGCAGGAACCCCATTGCCCCATGACGAGGAAGTGGAGTGCGGCTGCGGCGTCCAGCATATATCGCCAAAACATAACGGAACGGAAACGTTGGGCAGGCAGGTTCTTGTAGAGGAGCAACAGATTGTTGCGGAAGTTGAGATATGTCTTGCGAGCACTTCCCTTCTGAAGCGTTGCGCCTCCAACGTGATAGACCACACTTTGCGGGATGCAGACAATGTCGAACCCGCGGCTGCGAAGACGCCAGCAAAGGTCAATCTCCTCCTGATGGGCAAAGAAGCGGACATCCAACCCGCCGACTTCCAAATATACATCGCGGCGAATGAGCAAGGCAGCTCCCGTGGCCCATGCCACAGAGGCGATGCTGTCGTATTGTCCTTCGTCGCGTTCTGTACAGTTGAGGATGCGGCCTCTGCAGAACGGGAAACCAAGGCGGTCGATGTAGCCGCCGCAGGCTCCGGCATATTCCAGCATGTCGGGTGCCAACTCCTGGCGTATCTTTGGCTGGCAGGCTGCCGCCTCGGGATGGGTTTCCATGTAACTGAGCATTGGCTTGAGCCATCCTGCTTCCACGCGGACATCGTTGTTGAGCAGCAGGCACAATTCGCAATCTACTTGGGAAATGACTTTGTTGTATCCTTCGGCAAAGCCATAATTGCGGTCGAGCGGTATTGTGCGGATGCCAGGGAACTCTTCGGCAAGCAACTTCAGGGAATTGTCTGTACTGCCGTTGTCTGCGACGATGACTTCGGCATCGGGCGAGTGCTCGATGACGGAAGGCAGGAAGCGATGCAACATTTCGGCTCCGTTCCAGTTGAGTATGACAATGCCCAACGTCATTGCGATTTAAGGATTTAAGGATTTGAGGATTTAAGGATTTAAGGATTTAAGGATTTGAGGATTTGAGGATTTGAGGATTTACAATTTGTGATTTACGATTTTCCCTGTCAGGGCGTCACCCTTTTCGTTCCATTCGCCTAATCGTATCGGGACGATTGATCCCTCTGGATTTCCCGTTAAGGGGGATACTTCTACGCGGATGTAGTTGTCCGTGAAACCATGCAGGGGACCGCCTTTACGGTTGTGCTCCAGCAGGACGGGGCGTGTCTGTCCTTTATATATATTATAATATGTATGCAGTTTTTCATTGCTGAGTGACAAGACTTGTTGACTGCGTTCGTGTTTCTTCTTAGGCGGAACGGTGCCGGGTATCTCGAGTGCTTTCGTGCCAGGACGCTCGCTGTAGCTGAACACGTGGTACTGGCTTACGGGCAGCGACTCGAGGAATGCGTGGGCTTGGGCGAACAGTTCGTCTGTTTCGCCTCGCATCCCCACGATGACATCTACGCCGATGAAGGCGTCGGGGATGTACTTGTGCACTTCGTCGATCTTCTCTGCGAAGAATCTTGTGTCGTAGCGTCGGCGCATGAGGCGAAGCACTTCGTCGCTACCGCTTTGCAGCGGGATGTGGAAGTGCGGCATGAAGGCACGGCTTTCGCTGCAGAAGCGGATGATGTCCTCTGTGAGCAGGTTTGGCTCGATGCTGCTGATGCGGTAGCGTTCTATGCCTTCAACGTTGTCTAAGGCACGGAGCAGGTCGATGAACGTCTCTCCTGTCGTCTTGCCGAAGTCGCCGATGTTGACGCCTGTCAGCACGATTTCCTTGCCTCCCTGCTTTGCTGCCTCTTCTGCCTGACGGACGAGTGATGCAATGCTCCCGTTTCTGCTTCGCCCTCTGGCGAAGGGTATGGTGCAGTAGGTGCAGAAGTAGTTGCAGCCGTCCTGTACCTTTAGGAAGAAGCGCGTCCGTTCGCCGCAAGCACAAGCGGGGAAGAAAGTTCCAGCCTCCTTTTCCTCATCCTTGGCGGAGCCTTTTAGCTCCAGTGCTTCTTCAATGAGCATGGGGATGTCTCCCTTCTGCTTTGCGCTCACCACGAGGTCGATGTTTTCGAGGCACTTTTTGTCCTCTTCCTTTAAGGGAGTGCTGGAGAGGACTCGTAGCTGTGCGTAGCAGCCGGTCACCACCATCAATGCTTCTGTGTGCTTGCGTCGGAGGCGGCTGATGGCTTGCCGGCTCTTGCTGTCTGCCACCTCTGTGACGCTGCAAGTGTTGACGATGCAGATGTCCGCTGCTTCGCCATTGCCAGCTGTCTCTACGCCGGCAGCCTTCAGTTGCTGCTGGATAGAGCTTGTCTCTGCGAAGTTGAGTTTGCAACCGAGCGTATAGAAGACAGCCTTTTTGCCTTTTAAGGTATTCACGCCGCAAAGTTACGAAAATTCATTGAACATTGCACATTGAGCAAAGAGAATTTATTATTTGTTAAGGTTTCGTGTCTGGCGAATCAAAGTCCATTGTTTGCCGAAGAAGTGCGAAAGTTTCAGTTTTTTGTGTTCAACGGCGAAAAACGTGGTGTTGAATATCAAGCATTTAACAAAAAAACACAAAAAAAGATGAAAAAAAGTTCCTAAAAGTTGCATGTAATTCAGAAAATCGCCGTACCTTTGCAGCGTTTTAATAAACAATTGATTGTTTTACACGTTTAAAAAAGCAAAAAAGAAATGAAAAAGTTAGCATTTTTGTTCGCAGCTGTTGTAGCTGTATCTTTCGCTTCTTGCGGTCAGAAGACAGAACAAGGTTCTTGCTGCGATAGCGACAGCGTTGCTTGTGTAGAAGAGGCTTCCTGCTGTGAGGACACAGCAGCTTGCGCTTGCGCTAGCGACTCCACTGCTGCATGCACATGCGACACATGCACATGTGCTGAGGCTCCTGCTGCTGAGTAATTGACAACAGACGAGCAAAAAGAACTCACCAGAGAGCTGTGCCGATAGGCATGGCTCTCTTTTTTTTGTTTATGTGGGAACTACCAGAAAGCCAGCGGCTGTTGTGCTGGAATCATATTGTGTTCTGAGCCTTGCCGTGCAGGAAGCAGGCGACATTGCTTGTCGCTATGTCGATGAGGCGCCGGCGGGCGGCAGCAGAAGCCCAGGCGATGTGGGGGGTGATGTGGCATCGTGGAGCCGAGATGAGCGGACTGCCTTTGCGGGGAGGTTCTTCGGTGAGGACATCAATGCCGACGGCATAGAGGCGATCTTCGGCAAGGGCGTCGCTGACGGCCTGTTCGTCGAGCAGCGGGCCGCGGCCTGTGTTGATGAGGATGGCTGTGGGTTTCATCAGAGCCAGGCGTTCGCGATTGACAAGATGCCGCGTCTCCTCGGTCAGAGGGCAATGCAGGCTCACGACGTCCGCTTCGCTGAACAACTGTGCGTAATTCTCTGCTTTACGTATTCCAAGTGGCCGGAGCTTCTCTTCTGTCTTGCTGCTCACAGCCATTACCTTCATGCCCATTGCCTGAGCCATTCGCGCCACTTGTCTGCCGATGTTGCCAAGACCGACGATGCCCATCGTGCGCCCGTCCAACTCGATGAGCGGTGTTTTGGCAAAGGAGAAGTCGGGACTTTTCTCCCATTCGCCCTTTCTGACCGCTTCTGCATGGAGCGCCACTTGATTCGTGATGTTCAGCAGGTGGGCCATCACCATCTGAGCCACAGACATCGTGCTGTAGGCCGGGATGTTCGTCACAACGATGCCTCTGCGATGCGCTTCTTCGATGTCAACCACGTTATAGCCTGTTGCCAGCACGCCGATGTAGCGCAACTGGGGCAGGGCGGCCATGGCTGCTGCGTTGATGATGACTTTGTTGGTGAGCAGCACTTCGGCTCCTTCGGCACGGCAGAGTAATTCATCGGGAGCTGTGCGGTCGAAGACCTCAAGTTCGCCATACTTCCGTAG
This sequence comes from uncultured Prevotellaceae bacterium, assembly GCA_946415695.1. Classification (GTDB taxonomy): domain Bacteria; phylum Bacteroidota; class Bacteroidia; order Bacteroidales; family Bacteroidaceae; genus Physcousia. Next base: position 11,777 of record CAMKTM010000036.1, read on the forward strand.
CTCATCCCAGGACAAGTCGCCCGGATTGGCTGTATATCCGTCCAATATGACTATTTTCATTTTCTTTCCTGTTTACAAATTTTATTCATTTCCGTATGGTGCTGATGACAGAGATGGCGAAGGCTTCCAAAAAACGAGGCACGCTCTTATTGCCAACGAGGCACGCTCTTATTGCCAACGAGGCACGCTCTTATTGAAATAAGGCCATGCTGTTCTTTTATTTCAGAGTGTCGCTTATCTACGTATGGTAAGCGGTATGGCTTCGCTGTGCGCTTTGCAGAAGGCCCCGACGTCTGATATGACAAGTGCCAGGTAGCCGCCGCCGCCTGCACCGGGCATCTTCCATGCCAGCACGCCGTCCATTGCGGAGTAGCGGTCGATGTAGTCCTGGACACCAGGCTGTATCATTGCCGGGAACATGCTGGTCTGGGCATTGAAGGAGGCTTTGTAGGCAGAGGCGAAGGCTTGCAGGTCGGACTGCATGATGGCATCCCAGCAGTCGTCGGCTGCCTGCGCCAAAGCTTTAACTTTCGGCTCCGTGATGTCCTTGCCTTCAACCACCGAACACCCCGGCCGGCGGGGAAACATGGGCACGAGGCACAGATGGCTTTCCAGCCAGCTCAGCACCTTCTCGTCGCCACATTGCTCAATTTTTTCGGGCCAGTAGCGGGCATTGTAGTAATGCCGGCATAATCCTGGCACACAGATTCCGATGGCATCCTGCGCTCCGGAGATGATGCCGTCGCTGCGCTCTGGGTCGTTCTCGAAGCAGAAGACGAGCTTGGCCAGCATCTCGGCATCCATGTCGGGCAACTTCACGGGCCAGATCTTCTTTATCTGATTGCGTGTTGATGTCGAGAGGCCGCATCGCTCCCTTACCTCGAAATTGGGCACAAGCGAGATGGTGAGCGCCCAGCCTGGGGCGTAGCAGCTTACGTAGGGCTGGTCAATCCATGTGCCGGCGAGGTCGAGGCGGGTGGGTATCTGGCTGAGCTTTGCCTTGACGTCAGTACTGCTGCGGGCAGTGAGCCCTTCGGCAGGTGTGCGCTCCAGCACGATGTATTCGATGCCGTGCGTCTCGCAAAAGCGACGTTTCTCTTCGCTGTCGCCGTCGGCATTCACCACGAAGCGGTCTGGCTTGAGCATTTCGACGGTCGGCACGAAGTCCATCACGCCGCTGCCCTCGTTGATGAAAGCTTCCTTCACGTAGCGGATGCTCTGCACCATGAAGAGGCGTTCCTGCTCGGGGTAGAGAGTCTTGTGATTCTTGTACTCCAATATCGTGGCATCCGAGCCGATGCCAACATACAGGTCGCCGTACTGGGCAGCCTGACGGAAGAACTCCACGTGTCCGCTATGAAGCAAGTCATAGCATCCGCTGACAAAAACCTTCTTCATTTACTATTTAACGATTAACGATCTACAATTCATTTACTATTCTTTCTCCCCTTGGAGGGGAGGAACCATCTGTCAGTCTTGCCGTTCCCCCCTCCTTTGGAGGGGACGGGGGAGGCTTGCCAGGCTATACCCCAATACCACGACGAAGCAGACGAGCGGCACGATGTATGACATGGAGACGCCCCAAGTGTCGCTGACCATTCCCTGCAGCGGCGTGAACAATGCACCGCCCAAGATGGCCATGATGAGGCCCGAGGCACCAATCTTGGCATCGTCGCCCACGCCGTCGAGGGCGATGCCGTAGATGGTGGGGAACTGCAAGGACATGAAGAAACTGACGAGCACGAGAGCCACGACGGACAGCATTCCGCTTCCGCTCATCAGTATCACAATGAGGCAGAGCACGATGTCGGCCGCTGCCGCCCAAGCCATCAGCCGTGCAGGGCGGAAGAACTTCATCATCCAGGAGAAGAAGAAGCGCGCCAGGCAGAACATGATGATGCTGGCCAGATAATAGGTCGCCGCTTCAGCCTCAGCGATGTCAAGTTCCTGCATCACCAGTCGGATGGTAAAGGACCAGACGCCTATCTGTGCGCCGACGTAGAAGAACTGCGCCACGACGCCCCACACGTATCGTCTGTTGCGAAGCAGTCGGGCAAAGGATGCGCCAATGCTGCCTCCAGCATTGTCCTTACCCATTGGCATCTTAGAGAAGAGCATCACAACCATAATCGCGATGAGCACAAAGCCGAGCCCCATATAAGTCTCGGAGATGCTGAAGAGCGAAATGTCGCGAAGGATGAACTGCTGGCTCAGCAGGATGCCCGTGATGCTGCCGATGGGGTTGAACGACTGGGCGATGTTCAGGCGGCGGGTGGCCGTCTGGGGCGAACCCATGGAGAGGATGTAGGGATTGGCCGTCGTCTCGAGCACAGAGCAGCCGCCGGCCAGGATGTAGATGGCGATGAGATAGAACAGATAGCTCCCGGCCATCGCCGCAGGGTAGAACAGCATGGCACCTCCGGCATAGAGCAGGAGGCCCAGAATGATGCCGGCCTTGTAGGAAAAACGCTTGATGAAAAGGGCTGCGGGCAAGGCAAAGCAGAAGTAGGAGCCGTAGAAGGCAAACTGGATGAAAGAAGTCTCTGTATCGCTCATCTTCATCACTTTTTTGAAGGCCGCCAGCAGCGTGTCGGTCATGTTATTGGCAAGTCCCCAAAGCAAGAACAACACGGAGACAAGCGCAAAAGGCAGGAAGTATCTTCTTTCAAGAGCCTTCATCGTCAATTCATAATTCTTAATTCTTAATTCATAATCGTTCTCCCCATAGAGGGGGAGCTCGAGGGGGTCTATTCTCCCCTTTGGGGGAGTTAGAGGGGGTCTATTCTCCCCTTTGGGGGAGTTAGAGGGTGTCCATTCTCCCCTT
>CAMKTM010000037.1 GCA_946415695.1 uncultured Prevotellaceae bacterium
GCGTGACGGCTGCGGGCGGCAGCTTGATGAAGGGATTGGCAGGCAGCGGCGCACGATTGTTCACGTAGAGCGTACTTGTGCGGCTGATGTCGGCTTGTGTCACCATCCACACTTCATCTGCCTGTAGCGGCAGATGGAGCAACATTGCTGCTCCAATTAAGATATGTTTTGCTCGCATAATGATAGTTTTTGCTAATTTTGTGCGTAAAGGTACGACTTTTTTTGCAAAGTTGCAAGCGCAAAGCGCCATTTGTTTGTGATAAGGTAAAAACAAGACGCGACATACCACAACAAGTGGTTCAACTCTTTGCCTTTCAAAGCAAAGCAGGTTTTGAGTTCGACTACGTAAGGCCATGGGCTTAGCTTGTACATGTAAACTGTTGCTGTCCGGGGATTTCGGCCTGAAAGGCCATTGAGATGTCAGCCCAGGGCAACGCCCTGGGTACAGGCTCGCAGTATGGGTAAATCACGCCCCAAAGGGGCAAAAGAGCTAAAATACAATGCTTTTGCCCCTTTGGGGCGCATTCTACTTATTTCACGGCATTTAGAAAGAATTAGCTATTGTCAGGGGCTATTGAATGCCATGACGGTCAAAAAGCCTGGAAGGCTTTACCATGAGTAACCGGGGGCGAAGCCCTCGGGATCTATGGACAACCTGAACCCTGCTGCCTGGAAGGCAGTACTATAAGATGCTGGGGTACTGCCTTTCAGGCAGGAGTGTGGAAGGTGGTCCCTGTGTTCTGTCCGAGGGCTTCGCCCCCGGTTACTAAAGGTGAAGCCTTCCAGGCTTTAGATGCAAACGGGCTTTACTCATTAGCAAAACCGTCAGCACTATTTCCTCGGACACCATTGTCTTCGGCTAAGGCCATGGCTGGCGATGTTCGTTGCTTGTACATGTACGTGCAATTGCTTATACATGTACAAGCAATTGCTTTTACATGTACAAGCAACGAATATCCTACGCCGCATGACCCGCGCCAGCAGTCCATGACGTTCTTTATGCGCAACAAAAAAGGCGAGCCAGACGTGATGCCTGGCTCGCCTCTGAATGAGTTCGCAAGGAGAATGCTTACTTCTTGATAACCTTGCGGCCGTTGATGATGTTGATACCCTTCTGAGTCTTGCTCATGCGCTGACCGAGCATGTTGTAGATGTGCTTGTCGGCCTTCGGGGTCTTGTTGATCTCATCGGATTCAATGCCACGGATAGCATCCGGGTCAATCTCAGCGCCGCCGTAGTACTTCAGGCGCCAGTTGTCCATTACAATCCAGTCGCCGACGGGATAGTTATCGTCGTAAGGCTTGTCGATACCGAATGTCAAGTGGCCGGGATCGTCTTCTGAGATTGTGAAGACAACCTGGTTCCAGTAGAGACCGCAGCTGAAGTAATCCCGTGCTGCCTGGTTGCAAGCGTCGTAGGGCTGGCCTCCATATGTGCCAGGCATACTCATACCGCCAAATGTGTAGCCAATGCCGGGCACCTTGTTGGCCTCGATGTGGATGGGCATGAGAGGCATGGTCTCACATGCATCGGGAGCGTTAAGATAGGTGTCTGGACCTGCAAAGATGACAGCCTGCTGATTGATAGGTTTGTTGGCAAGAACCTTTTCAATGTGTGCCTTCTCAATACCGTCGCGGTAGTAACCTTGTACGCTAAGCACATAGGTACCTGCGGGCAGTGCCTTGTCATACTCCTCGGGCCAGAGTTCCTGATAGTTGTTGAACTCTGCGGTGTTGTATGATTCAAGCACGAAGTCGGGATTGTTGCCGCCACGTCCAAATACGCTGCCACCGGTGAAAATCCATTCGTCGATGCTGAGACGCTGGTCGTAACCCGGGTTGCTGATGAGGAATGTGAGGTCAACTGGGTTGTCCTCGCTTGCTGTGGCAATGAGGCCGAGCATCTCTTCGCGAGAGATGAACATCCACTGGTTGGTCTCCAGCTCGGGCGAGTGCATGTCGGTATCCACTACATAATAGGAGGGAACGTACCTGTTGTCGCCACTGCGGAGGCCGAGCAACTTCTTGCCGCCTGGCTCAAAGATGGTGCCGTTGTAGCAAGTAGTGTCGGCAGCGCCGAAGGTCTGGCCGTACTGGGCGATGTTAAATACATTCTCCTTGCCCTCAACGGGGATGAGCTCCCATTTGTTGTCGCCCATGCCTACGTCAACATAGCCGTTCCAGCCCATGAAGTCGGCAATGCCATAATCACCGTTGGGACGGAAGGTCTCGATGTAGTATGCACCAGCAATATCTTCTTCGCCGATGACTTCGCCCGTCTCTTCGTCGAGAATTTCCTTCTTAGCCTGAACGAGCATCATCGGGTTGGAGGCATACTCGAGGACGAGGTGTGTGCCCCAGGATTCGCCGCCGCCGAGGAAGTTCTTCGCGCCTACATTATATAAATAATATTTAGGACGTAAATCCTCTGAGGAGGGGTCATACTCTCCAACTTCTTCGATGCTGACAGCTTCGGGAACGCTGCCCACATACTTCTCGGTGTGACGCTCCATAGCAGTAGCCTTGCGAGCGTCGCGCAGAGCTGTGATGTAGGGATTGAGTTGGTTTGCAGTAGCGCAGGTGTCGAGAGCTGCGGCTACGTCGGTGAGAGCAGTGCCCCAGTAGCCCTTGTCCTCCATCTTGCGGCAGATGTCGTAGGTGTCCTTCAGGGTCTTCACGGTGCTGCTGTAAGCGAAGATGGCATCCACGCGCGGACGGAACTCGCGGGCATAGCTTCTCAGCTCTACGGCGTCGTTCTGGTTCTCGTTGAAGTATTGCTTGGCTTCGTCAATCAAAGCCTGCACGTCGGCCTTCATCTTGTTGGTCAGCAGGGTGTCGGTCTCTGCGTATGCCAGAACGTCGTTGAACTGCTTGAGGCTTTGGTTGTAGTCAACCTCGGTGACGTTGATGCCGCAATCGTAGAAGTAGCCGCCCCAGTTCTGCTGGATGTAGGTGGCGATGACGTTCTTACCCACATTGAGGTACTTGGCGGGAATGTGAACCTGCACGGGATTCTTGCCGTTGGTCCAGCCCACGTTCTTCTGCAACAGGATGCCGTTGACGTAGGTCTCGTAAACGTCGTCGTGGCAGACGCTCAGCTCGTAGGAGAGGCGCTCGTTAATCTTGTCGAGCTCGAAGTTACGGCGAATCCAGTAGTTGGAACTATTACCGGTTGCCTCCAGGATACCAGAAGGCCAGATGCTCTGCTGTTCGGGCATGTAGTTTGCGCTGCCGGTAGGCATCATCTGGTCGTCCCACATAGAGTCGTCGAAGTCAACCTGTGTCCAAGCCAAGGTCTCTTTGCGGCCATATACTTCGGGAGCTTTAAGTTCCTCGAAATTGGTTTCGAAGTATTCATACAATTCATTGTCAATCTCTTCCTGGGTAGCTTCTCTGTAGTCGCCATTGCCATCGTTGAGATCCCAGTCGAAAATCCAATACTTCGTTATGGCCTTCTCCATGTGGAAGAAGTTGAAGTAGTGCGTGCCAATCCAAAGTTCCTTCTCATCTAAGTCTTCATCATCGGGATCTTCGTCAATCAAAGACATATCCTTGATGGTAACAGTAGCGCCAGGCTCGCCGCCACCGAAGTCGAAGACAACCTTGAAGTTGTTGACATTCTGACCGGGGAACTCAATTTCGACCAATGTGCCTTCATAATCAGTCTGCTCTTCTTCGGGAGCCATGATTTCCACATAATCTTCCCATGCGAGCTCGATTTCGTCATCGTCGTTGTCGGTAAGTTTTACGGTAACGCACTTGAACGGCTTGTCAGCCATCAGCCTTGTCTGGAACCTGTAGTTGTGGCCTTCCTCAATCTTGATGGGGGTCTTGAAGTGGAGCTGTTCTCTCCAGAGCTCGTCCTCAGGGCTGCTGCCTTCCATCGTGAAGGTGTATTCATCGCCGGGCTGAGCCTCATAGAGAGCAGACCAGGGGTGATAGGGGTTGTTGCTGGGCGACTGGCCATCGCGGTTGTAGCCGCCAGTGTTGTTGAAGAGGACCTTGCCTTCCCATGGTGTGATGTAACCCATGTCGATGCCGCCTTCAATCTTGGTGTAGAGACCGCAGTCGGCAAAGGCACCGCCCCAGTTCTGGTGAACGTGGAAGGCAATGACGTTCTCTTCGCCGTTCAGCTTGATGAGAGCCTTCTGCTCGTCGGTCAGCTGAACATATTCGGCATTGTTCCAACCTTGATTGTAGTGTACCGTGCCATCGTCGTCATATCGTTCTCCTTCGATACCAGTACGCTCGAAGACAAGCTCGCCGTTGATGTAGAACTCGCAGGGAGCATCGTCGTGGCCGCAAGCCAGATAGACGGGACCTGAGAGCAGCAGGTCGGTTCTGAAGGTACGGATAACGTAGATGTCGGCCATGATGTTGAAGGTTGTCCAACGATAAGTAGAACGGCCGTTGAACGTTTCGTCAGAACTGAAAGGAGCAGACTGCATCTCCCAGACGATGGGCTCATAGGTGTCGTAGTTCATGTCTGCAAGTTCTCCGTACTCGTTGTACTTTTCCTCTTGAATGTTGAAGCCGGGCTCATACCACTGCCTGCCTTCAGAGTCCTGATAAGGCTCACCAAGCACGTTGTTGTAGTTCGGGTTCTGCTCGTTGTACGGATCTCCATAATCGATACCAGAGTTATAGACCCAAGTCCAAGCCTGCCATTCCACGTCGCTGTCCCAATAAGAGGAAGGCATCAGAATGATGTTCGCACCGACGGCAGTCAAGCCGTCGCCTGCACTTGCCATCAATGATGACAGCGCAAATGCACAAAGAAGTAATGTTTTCTTCATGTTGTTTATAGTTAAAGTTAATACTAAAATGTTTGTTTTGGTTTGTTTTGGCTACAAAGATAGTAAATTTTTGTTTACGTTCAAAACAAAATTAGTCAAAAGTTTGTGCCGTATGACGTTTTTTTATATCTTTGTGCCAAAATACAACATTAAAAGGATGAAATTTATTTCTCTTGGCTCCGGAAGTAGTGGCAATTGCTATCTTTTGCAGTCGGGCGAGACATCCTTACTGTTTGATGCAGGCATTTCGACGCGAACCCTGAAGAAACATCTCAAGGATATTGGGGTCAGCCTGGAAGATGACATTGCCGCTGTCTTTGTTACACACGACCATGCCGACCACATCAAATCCGTAGGGACCATCGCCTGTGAGTGTGGCAAGACCATCTATGCCACACGGCTCGTGCATGAAGGCATTGCGTGCAACCGTTGCCTGAAAATAGAAATCCCTGCCAATCGCATGGCATGCCTCGAGAAGAATGTGACGATGAAAATCGGGGACTTCCGCATCACACCGTTTGATGTGCCGCACGACAGCCGCGACTGTGTGGGCTATGTGGCAGAGGCGGACGGCGTGCGCTTCTGCCTCATCACAGACGTCGGACACGTCACCGACACCATCCGCGAGCAGGTGGGGCTTGCCAACTACCTCGTGCTGGAGGCGAACCACGACATCAACATGCTCCAGATGGGCAAGTACTCGCCTTACCTCAAGGAGCGCATCAGCAGCGACCAAGGGCATTTGAACAACGAGCAGGCAGCCAATCTGATTGCCGAGTATGCAACGCCGCAGCTTCGCCATGTCTGGCTTTGCCACCTGAGCGAAGAGAACAACCATCCCGTGCTTGCACGCAAGACTGCTGAGGCAGTGCTCCGCCAGCACGGTATCATTCCAGGTGTCGATTTCGACCTCGACATTTTGAAGAGAAAAACGCCTTCTGAGTTCTATTCTCTGACGTAAAACAAAAAAAAGTGCCAAAACATTTGGCGGATTAAGAAAAAGTTCATACCTTTGCACCGCGTTTCGAGAAAAACGCACCACAAAGCGATGCGTCCTTAGCTCAGTTGGTAGAGCAATTGACTCTTAATCAATGGGTCCAGGGTTCGAGCCCCTGAGGGCGTACAAAGAAGAAGGATGAACTGGATAACAGTTCATCCTTTTTTTGACCCCCTAACCCCCTTTAGGGGGAACAATTAGTCAAATCAGCAAACAGAACTCCCCCTAAAGGGGGCTGGGGGGTCTAAATATATATATAATGTACAGAACCAAAACATGCGGCGAGCTTCGACTCGCCAACATCGGGGAGAAAGTTACCCTGGCAGGCTGGGTGCAGAGCGTTCACAATCTGGGTGCCCTGACATTCGTTGACCTGCGCGACCGTTACGGCATCACACAGTTGGCCTTCAACGAGGATGCTTCCGAGGAGCTCCGCCAGCAGGCAGGGCGCTTGGGACGCGAATTCGTCATTCAGGCAAAGGGCGAGGTTGCCGAACGCTATTCCAAGAACAAGAACCTTCCGACGGGCGACATCGAGATTCTCGTCAGCGAGCTGAACATACTGAACGAGAGCCTGACGCCTCCCTTCACGATTGAGGAAGAGAGCGACGGCGGCGACGACCTCCGCATGAAGTACCGCTACCTCGACCTTCGCCGTCCCTGCGTCCGCAAGAACCTCGAGCTGCGCCACAAGTTTGCCTTCGAGGTGCGCCGCTACCTCGACCAGCACGGCTTCCTCGAGATAGAGACGCCCGTTCTGGTGAACAGCACGCCGGAGGGTGCACGCGACTTCGTAGTGCCCAGCCGCATGAACCCGGGCCAGTTCTATGCCTTGCCCCAAAGTCCGCAGACGCTGAAGCAGCTGCTCATGGTCAGCGGCATGGACAGGTACTTCCAGATCGTGAAGTGCTTCCGCGACGAAGACCTTCGTGCCGACCGTCAGCCCGAGTTTACGCAGATTGACTGCGAGATGTCGTTCGTGGAGCAGGAGGACATCCTGCAGATGTTCGAAGGCATGAGCCGCCACCTCTTCAAGACGCTGAAGGGCATCGACATCCCCGAACTGCCGCGCATGACATGGGCCGATGCTATGAAGTACTATGGCAGCGACAAGCCCGACACACGCTTCGGCATGAAGTTCGTCGAGCTGAAGAACAACCAGCCCGACAATGCCTCACGCGAAACCGTCGAAAGCATCTTCCCGGCAGGCTTCCAGGTGTTCGACGAAGCCGCCTACATCGGTGCTATCTGCTGCGAAGGTCAGGCCGTCTATACCCGCAAGCAGCTCGACCAGCTGACCGACTTCGTGAAGCGTCCGCAGGTGGGCGCCAAGGGTCTGGTCTATGCTCGTGTCGGCGACGACGGCAGCGTCAAGAGCTCTGTCGATAAGTTCTATACGCCCGAAGTGCTCGAGGTGCTCAAGGAGAAGATGAACGCCAAGCCCGGCGACCTCATCCTCATCCTCTGTGGCCCCGACGCGATGAAGGTACGCAAGCAGCTCAGCGAGCTTCGCCTGGAGATGGGCAGCCGCATGGGACTGCGCCCGAAGAGCAAGTATTCGTGCCTCTGGGTCATCGACTTCCCGATGTACGAGTGGAGCGACGAGGAGCAGCGCCTGATGGCTATGCACCATCCGTTTACCTCGCCCAAGCCCGAGGACATTCCTCTGCTTGACACCGACCCCGCCAGCGTCCGCGCCAATGCCTACGACATGGTGGTGAACGGCGTAGAGGTAGGCGGCGGCAGCATCCGTATTCACGATGCCAAGCTGCAGCAGAAGATATTCGAGATACTGGGCTTCACACCCGAACAGGCACAGCAGAAGTTCGGCTTCCTGATGAACGCCTTCAAGTACGGTGCACCCCCACACGGCGGACTTGCCTACGGACTGGACCGCTTCGTGAGCCTCTTCGCGGAGCTCGACAGCATCCGCGACTGCATCGCCTTCCCCAAGAACAACAGTGGACGCGACGTCATGCTCGACGCTCCCGGCCCCATCGACCAGAGCCAGCTCGACGAACTGCGCATCAAGCTGAAGGAATAAGACTATTGTTATAGGCAGCCCACCTCCTCTTATTCCCCAAAAAGGAGGGAAGTCGCAACGACTGAGGCTATGCCATAGTTAACGACAACGGATTAAACGGATTCTACGGATTAGCAGATATGCTGATAGCAGCATTGCTAAAGCCGTGAAATCCGTTTAATCCGTTGTTTTTATTATGTTGTATGTGTTTTGCTCCCTCTCTTTTACTTGTATTACGCCTGTCTCGAATTGCACGAACCTAATCTGCATGACAATCAGAGGCAGGATGTTCGTGCAATTCGTGCAGAGCGTGGTTTTAGCAAGGCGATGGTGCAACAATGCGCCCTGCTGTTTACCTTACCACTCGTTGTCCCAGAGGTTGACGTCGGAGGAGTTGTCCTCCTTGACAAGAATATCGCCAGAGTTTTGGATAGAGGTGCTACTGCCTCTGTTGATGGTCAGCGACTGTGCCATCATCTGTGTTGTGCCAAGCAGAATGGTCAACAATGTGGGGGAAATATATGTCTTTTTCATAATCTTAAATTTAGATATTAAGAGAATTAGAAAATAAGAAAAGGATGCGTTCTGCTATTTCGCAAGCTACATACGCAGCCCTTTCTTATTATCTTATTTTCTACATTTCTTATTTAACCATTATCTTCTTTCCGTTCACGATGTTGATGCCTTTCTGCATCTTCTGGATGCGCTGACCGGCCACATTATAAATGACATTAGAGTCTTTAAGGTCCTTAATGTCCTCAATGCTGGTTGCATCATCGTCGAAGACGAAGGTGAAGCCCTTGACTTCGGATGGAACCGTCAGGTAGGCCTTGCAGGCGGGAATGGTGACGGAACCATCTACAGGATAGAAGCCAACTTCTTCGCCTTCTGGCTTTGTTAGAGCATAGACGGAAGAGCCGCCAGTAACATTGCCTTTTGAGCCTAATAGTGCATTACCTGCAATGTCAGTCACGTCGTCGGTGATGTTGAAGGTGTAGGTGTTTGCTGCGCCAGCGAGGACAACGGCGGTGTTGGCAGGAAGAGTGGTTCCCGTCACTTCATTCAAATGAAGATAATCGCCACTGATAGAACCTGTATAGGCCGTCACGCCACTTGGAATGGTGACTGCGAAGGGAACCCAGAGTGTGGAGTAACCGGCGGAGCCAATGGTAAGGTCGAAAGAAGATGCATCTGCAACTTTCCATTGGGAAGCGGCAGCATCGTAATTCCAGCCTACATTGTCATATCCTTTGCTGCTTGCGCAATGAATGGCATTTGCGGTATCGTCACCCACTACGAAGGCAGCGGAGCCAGCTTGGTTAATGATTGGTGTGAATTCTGCTGGAGTATTTCCAAGAACCATCTTTGTGTCATGCACCGGTGTGCCAGCATAAAGTCCGGCAACAGAAATGGTGTACTTGTTTCCTCCAACTGCTTCAAGTTTCACGACTGTGACAGGAGAATTGGTGTCTGTGGTTGTACTTAATGTGGGATTGCCATCAACTACTTGGGTTGCCATATAATGGTCAGCATAGTAACTTTGGAGGCGGTAGTAGCCTGTCGTGGGAAGGTTGAAGTTAGAGAGGTCAGTCATGTCAACAGCCTGCAAGGCTAACTTCATGTCTCTGTAGGTATTGTAGGGACAACTTGTCTCGTAACTGTCCTGCCAACCGATACTGTTTTTGACCGCATCTTTGAAAGCGAAGTAGCCTGTGGGTGCCGCATAAGGTTTAATCTCTGCTGTAGCATATTCTGCGAAATTGTCAGGCACATCGAATACTCTGAAGGCAGAGCCTACGTCGCCTGTGCCTGTTGAAGTCCAAATCTTGAGAGAGCCTGTGGAACCGCCAAACTGGTTAACCTGATAGCCATCATGAGGAATGGTGAGCAGGAAGGCGTTGCTAACGTCAGAGGTACTTTGCTTAATCTGCCAGTAGTTTCCGCTTGCCGCATCCACGAAGGCAGGTATTGAGCTGTTGGCATTTGATGTCCAGGCATAAACCTTGGTGTTGCCTTCGGCCTTATTATATAATTTAATATGGTATGGATCGCCTACGAATGCCCACTGATAAGCATCTTCGGCCAAACCCATGGCATTTGCAGGAATAGGAGCAAGTGCATCGTTTACGTCTTTATTGTCAGAGGTTACATAGTAGTTGCCGCGTACAGCCATGTCGTACCAATGTGCCGATGCATAATCGGCTGACAGGTTGAACGGGCCGTTCCATGTTGCAGTCAAGGCAACTGTCATGTTGCGAGTGACGACAGTGCTCCCGTCGAAACCATCGATTGTAAGATAGTCTCTATTGATGTTTGAAGGCAAGGAACCTAATGTAGTGCCGACGACTCCGTAAACTTCTTCTGTCAGAACGACGGAGCCATTATAGGAAACGTTGTAGGTCACAGTGGTCTCCAAGTCTGGAACTTCAGCGACCATTATGCGTGAGCCTCCATCGGTTCTTGCACCACCTGCCTGCCATATTTGGAAGTAGCCAGTAGCACCGCCGTGTGTGTTGATGTAGTAATTGTTCTTTCCGATGAGACTGAGCGAGAAGCCTTCCCCGTTTTGATGTATGTCCCAATAGTGGTTGCCATTGCGAAGTACCGTGTTGGGGATATCTGTAGCACCACTTATGCTATTGGCTGTTCCATCTGATGTCAGCGACTGGCCTTCGCCAGCCTCCTTGTTGATGACCTTGAAGCCTGTGACGGGGTTACCGATGAAGGCCCATTGGTAGGCCGTAGAGGCGCGAGTTATCTCCGTGATGTCACCTTCGGCATAAGTGTGGTAAGGCTCGGTTGCTTCCTTGCCTACAAATCGGTGCGTCTCGTTGATTCTGAGGTTATACCATTTGGCACTTGCAAAGTCTGCGGAAGTTTCGAAAGGAAGAGTAGCAACAGTGGCTGTCACCTCTACTTCCTCAGTGTCAGTTCCTATTGTAGTAGGTGAGTAAGAATAGGTTACATATTCTTTGGCAGTATATTCGCTTTGGAGTGCCGCTGCTTCCCCAACTTTCTGTTCGCGTGTTGTTGTGGCAACGGTCGTTCCGTTTATCTTGATGTTGTAAGTGATGGTCTTTGTTCCAAAGAACACCTCTGTAGCCTTTGCTATAATTGCATCCACATCGGCACCCGTCACGCTCTCAATCTTATATTTGCTTCCTTGATCCTGTCCACTCCAATCGTTAAGAGCAATTGAAGCTCCATCGTTTTGCATGTTGAAATAAATCTGGGTTTCGAGGGCGAAGTAGAAATGATAAGGATAGGTTCCGTCGTTGGTTCCATTATAAGAAATGGGATCACCCTTTCCGTCGAACAAAGTGCCGTCGGACTTGACGAACTTCTCGGCACCGACGCTGTAAAGGTACATCTTGTTTTCGTTGGTGAACAGGACGAATTGCTTGTCCACGTCGGCAGAAGAGGCATTTTCGTTTCCATGGCCAGTGAATTGGGTGTGGTCGGTCGTGACAGCCCATGTACCGCGTTCGCAACTTACGGTATATACTCCGGTGGTTGTGAGCATTGCCAGTGCCGCAGTCGGGTCGATGTCGCCCACCTCGGTTATGGTCAGGGTGTTGCCGCCATCAGTGTTTGTCCAAGAGTCCCATGTCCATTGACTGCCACCGATGTTGATGGCTCTGCTTGGATTGGAAGACAACATCTTGAACTTGCCACCATTCACGCTTTCAATGGTAATGGCGGTTGGCATTAAAGTTGTGAAATACTTCTGGGGGCAGACATATTTCCCGGCACCAATCGAATACAGGAAAAAGATGTCTCCTTGCTTAAGGATAGCAAACTTGTAGGCATCCTCATTGGGCACATTGTCAGGACTGGTGATGTTCCCCTTGTAGGACATGATGTTGTTGTCAACGTCCGCCCACCAGGTACCACGTTCTGTGACCACTGTGTATGCCTTTGAGTTCGACAGTTGCGAAGCATTGGTGATGGTTGTTTGAGCCTTCGCAATACTTGCGCCCAATGTTCCCAAAAGAGCGCATAATAATAGTTGTTTTCGTTTCATGTTGAATTTGTTTTAGTTTTATAGGTTGTATTTTCTCATGCAAAGTTACCATTTTTAATTGAGGATGAGGATAGTTACGCGTTAATAAATGTTAAGGAGGCGTACTTTGACATGGGAGTTTATACGAGGGGGGAGAGGAAATGTAGTCTGTGATGCCCAAAGATATCCTATCTTTGCTGAGTGGAGCCGCGGAAGGGTGACGCAAGCACGACAGCTTGCTGGAAACAGGAAAAATCATTACATTATAATCTGAAACGAAATGTCGTTCCGGCGGATGCCAAGTGGGGCGTCAGCCAACGAAGCACGCCTTTCTTGCCAACGAGGCACGCCTTGTTGAAAATTTCGGCACGTCGTTTTGGGTGGCGAAACAGGGGTAAATTTTCGGAAGTCTATTCTTGTATTAACAACATGATGTGTAATGATGGTATTATTATTGCACTTATGTTCAAAACGAAGCGTTGTAACTGCTTGAATATCAGTTGGAATTTGATTTAAGCGCATTTTGTGCATTTTGGGCTGTCTGATGCCGCAGTTTCAAAAATAACGCGTCAGTGCTCGCCGCGTAACGAAAATTCTTTACAAACACCAATATCTAAAAACACGAAAGGAACGAAGATTTTAGTCACGCAGAAATCGCAGTTCCGCCTGCGCCTGAGCGAAGCGAAGAACTGTGGTCGACGGCCCGAAGGGGAAAGTCAACTGAGGTCGACGGCCCGAAGGGGAACTGAAAGTCGCTGGCGCGATAGCGGTAAAGCAAAGTCAAATACGCAGAAAAGGGAAATAGATAACATCGAAAGAAACAAAAGAAACAAAATAATTGAAAATAGAAAGGCTACGCCCTAATATACGAAAGACACGAAACAGGAACAACAGATTGAATGGTAACTCTAATTTTTCACTTTTCACTCTTTACTTTTCACTTCGCCAAAGGCGACATTTCTGCGTATATCTGTGATTTGACTTTCCCCTGCGGGTCGTCGACCTCAGTTCTGCGTGACAAAAATATAATCTGCGTGGGGTAAGTTTGATTTTTCACTTTTCACTTTTCACTTCGCCGAAGGCGAGAATGCTTTGAGCCAGCTGTCGCCCCGGAACCTGATGAGGAAGATGATGCCGCGGAAGCAAAGTTCCGTTGCCATGGCTATCCATACGCCACGCAGTCCCATCGTCGAGGCGAGGCAAGCGGCCAGGGTGATGCGCACAAGCCAGATGCTCGAGAGGTTCATCGTGCAGGGAATCAGCGTGTCGCGGGCACCGACGAAGATGCCGTAGCAAACGATGCTGGCGGCGAACATGGGTTCGGCAAAGGCTTCTATGCGAAGAATCTCGACCGTGAGTCTTTGAACATCCATGTCGGGCGTCATAAGTGACATCAAGGCGGGCGATGCGGTGTACATCACGACGGCCATGAGCGTCATGAACGTCATGCCCATTGCGAGCGTGATGCGTCCGAAGCTTCGTGCCAGGAAGCGACGTCCGGCTCCGAGGCTTTGCCCTACGAGCGTGGTGGCGGCGTCGGAGATGCCGTAGCCAGGCATGTAGCAGAGGGCTTCCACGGTGATGCCGAAGCTGTTGGCGGCAATAGCCACCGTGCCGAGCGGCGCGACGATGATGGTGCTCACTATTTGTGCTCCGCATATTATGGCGTGTTCCACGGCAATGGGCGCAGCGATGTGGAAGCTCTCTTTCAGGGTGCTAAGCTGAGGGATGAAGGTGCCGCTGTCCTGCTTCAAAGAGAGTTCTTTGCTTCGCACCACCGTGAAGTAGCACATCAGCGAGGAGCAGATGATGAAGGCAATGGCTGTGCCCAGTACGGCTCCTGCTACGCCGAGGCCGGCGCCGGGAATATTCAGTGAAAAGTGAAAAGTGAAAAGTGAAAAATGAACAACCCGGGTGGGGAAGATGAGGAGCCAGTTGAAAAGGACGTCGAGCAGGCAAAGCCCGATGTTCAGGATGCTGGGGATGTGCATGTTGCCGCTGCATCGTAGCATTCCGGCACAGAGCGAGTTGAGCATCGAGAAGGGCAGGCACATGGAGAAGAACATGAAGTAGAGCGAGGCGTCGTGGCAGATGTCTTGGCCTCCGCCCAGCCAATGGGGCAGGTAACGGCTGATGCCTACGCCGATGCAACTCAGCATAAGGGCAAAGAGCAGGCACGACAGGAAGCTTTGCCGCAGCACCTCTCTCGCTCCGGCAAAGTCGTTGGCGCCTATCTTGTGCGCCACCTGCACATAGAAGCCCACGCTGACAGCGGCACAGAGGCTGCCGAAGAGCCATATCGTGGTGCTGACCAGACCGATGCTTGCGCTGGCATGGGCGCCGAGACTGCCCACCATGCTGGCATCGATGTACTGCATCATGATGTGCACCAGCTGCGCCATCATGCTGGGGAAACTGAGCAAGGCGGTAAGCTTGACTTGCGAAATCGCGTCAAGCTTGCCGCCTTCTCGTATGAGTGAGAGCAATTGGTCTTTACTCTGCGTGTATTTCATCGTTCATCGTGACAGGGGAGATAAAGAAGTTAAGGAAGTTATCGCTCGCTGAAGGAGTTAAAGACGATACCTTTGGCTGCTTCCAATTCTATTGTCTTTTAACTTCATTAACTCCTTTAACTTCTTTAACTCCCCTTTTCTTCATGGATAGTGCAGTCAGCCGGTGC
>CAMKTM010000038.1 GCA_946415695.1 uncultured Prevotellaceae bacterium
GCATTATAACGTAATAACCAAAAGCATCAGAACGATATGGCAGAGATACAAAACAAGTACATCGCAGTAATGTACAAACTCTATACGAGCACTCCCGACAGGCTGCGCGAGCTGGTGGAGGAAACGGCAGAAGGCGACCCGTTCGTCTTCGTCAGCGCCTTGGGCATGACGCTCGATGCCTTCGAGGCAAAGATTGTGCCTTTGAAGGCGGGCGACAAGTTCGACTTCACCCTTACGCCCGAAGAGGCTTATGGCGAGTACGAAGAGGCTGGCAGGCAGTTCTTGCCTCGCAGGGTATTCGAGATAGACGGCAAACTCGACACGCGCTTTATATATAAAGGTGCAATCGTTCCCTTGAACAGTGCCGACGGCGCACGCTTCAACGGCATCATCACTGATGTGGGGGAGGAGACGGTGACCGTTGACCTCAACCACCCCCTTGCGGGCAGGAGCCTGAACTTCGTTGGCGAAGTCGTGGAAACGCGCGATGCCACTGGCGAAGAGATTCGCGATGCCCTCAACCAGATAACCGGCCAGGGCGGCGGTTGCGGCGGTTGCGGCGGCGGAAGTTGCGAGGACTGCGGCAGCAAAGGCTGTGGCGGCTGCAATTAGAGAACTTAAGCGAACAATAAAAAGGTCGGATTCACAGAAGAGTCCGACCTTTTCTTGTTTTCTTATTTACTTATTATCTTTTTGCCGTCAACGATGTTGATGCCATTTTGCATCTTGTTCAAGCGTTGACCAGAGACATTATATATAAGTCCTTCCCCTTTGGGTTCGGGGGAGGTTAGAAGGGGGCTTTTTGTTACAATATCTGTTCCTTCAAGGCTCACAGCATCAGCACTAGCATAGCGGATTGTATAAAGACTTGCGTCGCCGTCTTGCACTCCATTGATAGGAAGGCGGAGGAGTTCGCCATCCATGAAGGTGTTGAGGTCCATGCTGTAGATGATGAAGAGCAAATCCCCGTTGTCGAGCGTCTCTATGCAAAGTGTATGTTCGTCTGTGGCAGAGCCAAGTGTAGCATTGTCTGTATTAACATTCACCCCTTCGGGCAACTTCAAGTTGAATTGCAGGGCAGTCATTTCCGTTGCTCCAGTCAGGCTTATCTTTGCCTCGCTTGCCTGCACCTCAAAGGAGAGGCTTTGGGCATTCGCACTAAAGACTATTGCCAAGAGCGCGAGTAAACTTAGTATTCGTCTTATCATTATGATTCTGTTTTATGGT
This sequence comes from uncultured Prevotellaceae bacterium, assembly GCA_946415695.1. GTDB lineage: Bacteria > Bacteroidota > Bacteroidia > Bacteroidales > Bacteroidaceae > Physcousia. Next base: position 1,228 of record CAMKTM010000038.1, read on the forward strand.
TGTTTCCGATGGAGTGTCCAAACTTAATAAACTGATAATAAAATTATGGAAGCCATTGCTTCATAGTTACAACAAATGATGTTGATTCTGCAACTATTCTAGCAGCTTTATATCCAGCAGGTAATGTTGTTATAAAAGGTGCAGGTAACCATGCATGGCCTTCAAAACCTGAAATTGCGGTAGTTGATTGTGTCGCATCACCCCATTCTTGAGGATAAACTAATATAACAAGTGGATTATCATCACTAATTTTTGCAGGTATAGTAAATGAACCAGGAGCAGTAGCAGAATAATTATTTAACTCAGATATATTCCAAGAAGTTTTACTTGCATTTGTTAATCCAATATAATAGTTGTTTTGATGTTTTATTTTAAGTGTCATTGTAGATGTTTCATTCAATGTCTGTGTCTTGTAGATTGAGTATCCTGGAATAGTTATGACATCTATGTCGTCTGAAAAATCGAAGGCCTCTCCTGAATTATTTTCAATGAATACGTTTGACCATTTGTCTATCCATGATGTTGAACACAACAAGTAAACCGTTTGACCGGCAGCAACTGAGACTGTTGTTCCCAATGCATCTTCCATGGAGGTGCGAGTGGTTGAAAGACTTTTGTAATTCTCTGCTGTTGGTTCAATTGTACCCAGATAGAAGGTGCGTTGCAAACTCTTTATTGTGCCGATGATTGCAGTAATATCGGCAACATTTACTATGCCGTCTCCATTCACATCGCACTTCGAAATTGATGCACTTTGTGCAAATGCACTTACACTCATTAGCAGCATTGCTGCAAAGGTCATAAATAATCTTTTCATTGTTTTATGTTTTTAAGTTTATTAGTTTTTAGGTTAATTAGCGTCTTTAGTTCGGATGGATACAAAAAAGCGTGGACTTCATTCGTCTACGCTTTTAGAGGTATCGCCAAACACCTTGCACACTTATACGAGTAAAAGCCCACGCCGAATTGACGTGAGCATTAGTCTTTTACTCTCGTGTGCTTTTTTTTATTTTGGCGAAATTTCTAAAAGCAAGAATATAAGCTAACGCTTTTTGTCTATATGTCTATTCTCCTTTGTTTATGCCATAGGCTTTTGCCAATTGATAATTGATAATTGAAAATGGATGGTTATTTCTTTTTGTATTTCTTACTGAACAAATCTGAATGCGTGCCTGTATTCAACATTATGAGAATAAGCTCCTGATCGTGCTGCTCCCAAACGAGAAGCCAGTTTGGCTGTATGTGACATTCCCATTGCCCTTTTCGGTCGCCATGAAGCTTGTGGGGCTTATATTCGGCAGGCAAAGAGCCGTCTTGTTCAAGTAACGTCATTGCCTTGCGAAGCTTGTCCATCGGGTAGCCTCGCTTGATACATCTTTCAACGTCTTTATCAAAGGCGTTGGTTGTCTTTAATGTGTATGCCATCAGAGACCGAATTTCTTAAAGTAATCATCTACTGATGCATGGGTCGTAACTCTACCTTCTTCTAGATCGCGAAGCGAAAGCTCATAGGAAGAATAAAGTTTGCGGCGGCGAGGGACAATAACTTTTCCTACACCTTTTACCATGCTGATGGCTTTCTTGATATCCTTCAGCATCGAAAGATCATCGATATTTACCAGTATCTGCCCTTGTGCAGGCATTGTTGCTACGTTTGCCATAATGATATGTTCGTCTTGTTTTCTGCCTGCAAAGTTAGCATTTTATTCTATAACGACAAAGAAAATGTTGGGAAAAGTTGAATTGCACACGAAATCAAAAACACTCATCACTCGTCACCAACCCCATGTAACGCAATGAATCCCAACAGAATGCAAGGGTGACGAGTAGATGATGAGTGACGAGTGTTTTTAATTTCTATCGTGTTCAATAATCACGCCATAGGTAGAAGCAAAACACAACACGATAAGTAGGCAAACATAACACGTTAAATTGCTCAACATAACACGTTAAGTTTACAAACACTCCTCGTTAAGTTTTACGTTGAGACATGAAAGAAAGAAATTGTACATAAATTGTAACGAATAGGTTGTAATTTCTAAATTATTTTGTAACTTTGCAGCTGGTAAACTTTTAGATGTCCGTATGAACACAATAGGAACGCTTTTCCGTCTTACCTCTTTTGGTGAGAGCCACGGTGCTGCAATTGGCGGCGTCATTGATGGTATGCCTTCGGGTATCGATGTTGATATTGCCTTCATCCAAAGCGAGTTGGCACGAAGAAAACCTGGGCAGAGCAGTCTGACAACGTCGCGAAAGGAGGATGATGTGGTGGAGTTGCTCAGCGGTGTTTTCGAGGGAAAGACTACGGGATGCCCCATTGGTTTCATCGTTCGCAACACGAATCAGCACAGCCAGGACTACGAGGAGATGCGGAGTGCGTTTCGTCCCTCGCATGCCGACTTCACATACGAACAGAAGTATGGCATCCGCGACCATCGCGGAGGAGGGCGCAGTTCTGCTCGCGAGACCATCAGTCGGGTGGTGGGCGGTGCCTTTGCAAAGCTCGCTCTTCGTCAGTTAGGCATCAGCATTCAGGCTTATACCCAGCAGGTTGGAGACATTGTCCTTCCCGGTTCTTATAAGGATTATGATTTGGCGAAGGCGGAACAGAACGCAGTGCGCTGTCCCGACGAGAGCATTGCCGAGAAGATGTCGCAGCTCATCATGGAAGTTAAGGCAGAAGGCGATACCGTGGGCGGCGTCATTGCTTGTGTCGTAAAGGGCTGTCCCATAGGTCTTGGAGAGCCCGTCTTCGGCAAACTTCAAGCCAGGCTCGGCGCTGCGATGCTCAGCATCAATGCGGTGAAGGGCTTCGAGTATGGACTTGGCTTTGCCGGAGCACGAGGAAGGGGCAGCGAACAGAACGACATCTTCGAGCCCGATGGGAAGGGCGGTGTCACCGTGCGTACGAACAACAGCGGCGGCATTCAGGGGGGCATCTCTAACGGTCAGGACATTTACTTCCGCGTTGCCTTCAAACCCGTTGCAACGTTGCTAAGGGAGCAGCAGACGGTTGACAAGCAAGGCAACGCCGTTACATTGACTGCAAGAGGAAGGCACGATGCTTGTGTCCTGCCTCGTGCTGTTCCGGTCGTGGAGGCGATGGCAGCCATCACGCTTCTCGATGCCTATTTGCTCGACAAGTCAACCCAGATGGGCAGGTGATCGCTGAATCCTCCCTTATAGGCCGGGCCTTGAAAGGTGCGCCACGGCGTGCCTTCTTCTGTTAAGAGGAAGGGAAAACATCCTACCGTAACGCTTCCCTTAACCATAGGCAACAAGTTGGGACTGACAATGATATGGTCAATGAATCCCCAAAGCTTTCGGAAGTAATAAGTGCCGCGAGCCTGACGTAGTTCCTTGCGCTTTTGCGGCATGAGCGACGTCACGCATTTGTTGATGTCTTGGAAGATTTTGTCATTGGGCTCGGCGTTGAAGTCACCCATGAGCACCACTTTCTTGTCCTTCAGCCTGTCGAGCAAGTCGCATAGTGTTCTGACGGCGAGACGCCGATGCTCTTCGCCGGTTCGTCCGCTTCGTGCCCGGCTTGGCAGATGAACGAGGACAAGATGCAAAGTGTCCGGCAGGGTAGGGCAGAGCCCCCATACGTGGAGGATGTCGCGAGTGGGTCGGAAGCCATGTTCTACAGAGGGAATGGGTATGACCTGATGCCCCGAGGGACAGAATTGCAGAGAGTCGTAGAGCATTGCCACATCTATGCCTCGCATGTCGGGGCTTTCCTCGTGGATGTAGGAATAGCGTGCCATGCGAAGCGGACTGCGGCGTGTCAAGTCTCTGAGCACTGTGTCGTTCTCCAACTCGCACATTCCGATGCACATTGGCCAAGCATCTTCTCCGGCAATGGCAGCAATGGCACGCGAGAGGTTGTCGAGCTTCTTCCAATAGCGTCCCTTTGTCCAGTGATAACTGCCTTCCGGTAGGAAATCATGGTCCTGCTTGAGCGAGTCGTGCTGGCAGTCGAAGAGGTTCTCCACGTTCCACCAAACAATGCGCTGCGCCATTGCCTTGCAGGAACAAAGCGTTATGATTAGGCAGAAGGCGAGGCGTATCATGGTGCGTTCTTTAGGAAAAGAGGAACGATGTGGTGTATTGCATCATTTCGTTTCGCAAGGTGCGGGAGTCGGTGCCGCAGGCTTCGTCGAGCAATGCCCAGAAGCGCGGGCTGTGATTCATTTCGACGAGGTGCGTCAGCTCGTGCTGCATGACATAGTCCTGCAAGTGGCGCGGCAAGAGTACAAGATAGAGCGAGAGATTGATGTTGGACTTCGTGCTGCAACTTCCCCAGCGTCCTTTCGCTGAAGACACTTTGACGCTGTTGACGGAAAGGTGTCGCTGGGCTGCCATGCTCAGCAGTCGGGGAAAGAGCCTTTCTTTGACGCGATTTCGTGCGAATGCCTCCAGGGTATTGGTTATCCAATCTTGAACCGTTTTGTCTGCCAATACTTCTGGCGAACGATAGTAGCAGACAATCTCTGCTTCGTTCATCTCTGCTTTAACGTATGGCACATCCTTCTGCTCGAATCTTAATTGGAAGTCTTCTGCCTTGATGTGTGTGTCTGGCGTATAATGTTTTGCAGGAACCTTCTCTTCACCTTTTTGTAGGAGTCGTTTCAACTTTGGTCGCAGCTCGTCGATGGCTCTTCGCAAGGCTTTCTCGCTGTAGGGCAAGGGGGAGGTGCAAGCCAACATGCCGTCCCTATAACGGAAGATGAAGTGACGCGACCTGGCATTCACAGTGACGGCGATGTTGCCAAGCTCTTTGTCCGAGAGTAATTCAAGCATAAATCATCTCCAATGCTTAGGCTTAGAGTTTCACCTTCTTCTTGACAGGTTTCGATTCGTTCTGCAGGCGGTCTAAGGCTGTTACGATGTAGGTGTACTTCGTTTCTCCTCCTTGATAGGGCAGGGGTAGCATTGTCTCTTTCGTGATGCAGAGGATGTGCGAGGCATCGTCCAGATTGATTTTCTCTTTGGGACCGAAGCGATAGACGATGTACTTCTGTGCCATGTCCATTTCGCTTTTGCCTTTTGGCGCTGTCCAGAAGAGCATTGGGCCGTCTTCGGTCCAGACGATGGCCGTCTTGCGAGGCTTGCCGGGAGCTTTGTGGTCAATCCATGGCATCAATGGCTGTAGGGCCGGGGTGCTGTGGTATTGCTGTCGCAATGCCTCTTGATAGTTGCCCGGGTTGGCGCAGACGGCGGCCGCATACCATTGGCAACTGCCGTAGATGCCGGGCAGGATGCGTTGCAATTGGTATTTGCGGTGCATCTGATGTTGTTCGGGATTGACAGGGTCGGAGAATTTGACGGTACGATAGACGTCGTGTCCGATATAAAGAGGTCGCTTTCCGGAATTGGCGCTCCACCAGCGGATGAGCGTATCGTAGTCTGCTGCCTTGTTGCCAATCTCCCAATAGATTTGCGGAATGATGTAGTCCACCCAACCCTGACGCATCCATTCCAGCACGTCGGCATAGAGGTCGTCGTAGTTCTGTGTACCATTTGTCTCGCTGCCGTTAGGGTCGCTCTTTTGGTTGCGGTATATGCCAAAGGGCGAAACGCCGAACTTCACCCACGGCTTTACCTCACGTATCTGCCGGCACATCTGCTGCATGAACTTGTTGACGTTCTGCCTGCGCCAGTCGCCTCTGTTCATGCCACCTCCATAGGTGCTATAGGAGGCATCGTCGGGAATAGGTATTCCAGGAACAGGGTAGGGGTAGAAGTAATCATCCACGTGTATGCCGTCAACGTCGTAACGCGCCACGATGTCGCAAGCTATCTTGCAGATATAGTCACGGTTCTCGGGACAGCCCGGGTCGAAGAGGTACAGTCCGTCGTAGTTGAAGAAACGGTCAGGATGGCGCGAATACTCGTGAGTCATAGCCAGTTCCGTCGTACCCTTTGTTTTGGCACGATAAGGATTTATCCACGCATGCAACTCCATACCACGGGCATGGCACTGTTCAATCATCCACTCCAGAGGGTCCCAAAGGGGGGTAGGCGGAAGACCTTGCTGCCCCGTCAGATAACGGCTCCAAGGCTCTAATTGGCTGTTGTAGAGAGCATCGCCTTCCACACGAACCTGGAAGAAAATGGCGTTGATGCCGTCCTTCTGCAAGTCGTCGAGCTGGCTGGAGAGCATCGCCTGCATACGGTCACGGCCAATGTTCTGAAACTGTCCGTTGACAGCCTGAATCCAGGCTCCACGGAACTCTCTCTTGGGATTCATCACTTCACTCTGGTACTGATGGTTCTTTCCCATTGCCGTTGATGCCAACAGCAATAATATAATAAGTAATGTGTGCTTCATAATTTTGCAAAGGTACAAATAAGTGAGCGAAAAACAAAGGAAAAGTTCATTTTTCTTAATTTTTCGACATAATTCACAGCGATTTCATAATTATTTCCTTCGCGAAGCATTAGGAAGAGGTAGCCTCATATTGAGTGTTGGGACGTTTCTTTCTCATGTCATCACACAGCGGGTTGTTTGCTTCAACATGTAAAAGCAATTGCTTGTACATGTAAAAGCAATTGCACGTACATGTACAAGCAATCAACATGCCGTGTCCAACCTCAAAGGAGCAAAGATGAGATAGCGAGCTACGCCTGCAATGGGCATTTCCCTTTTCCCGCTTTCTGCGTGGCTGATGCCCGAAACACGAACTTCAATGCTTTTCTGCCCCAGACGAGGAGCAAGGCAAAGAGTAGGCGAGTGGAAAGTATCCAAAAGGCAGAGACGCCAGCTGTGGCAAAGACCAATGTGTCCTCCAGCATGGAATGGTTCATAATAAGATGGTAGTTCACTTCGTCCGCTTCCTGGCGCGTGATTTTCCCTTCTTCCTCTAATTGCAGCATCACCGCCGAACCATAGCTGATGCCCAGTATGTTGCCAACAAGCCACAGGTAGGCAGCATTCCTCGGCAAACCGAAAAGGACCATAAGGGGCGTAAGAGGGCGCGTGAGCTTCTGCATCAAGCCATATCTCTCCATTAAGCGCTGCACAAACATCAGGGCATAAATGATGGCAAAAATCATCGTGCTCAATCTAAGCGAAGAGATGAGCCAGGCTTGCAACACTTCACCGAGAGAGGTGTCGGAAGAAGTGAGCGAGAGAGATGAAAAAGCCTCGGACATTGCGGGCAGGACGAGGTTCAGATAGGCTGCGGCAAGCAAAGCCCCGAGGATGCGAAGGAAACCCATACGGAAAGGCTTAGAGCCAACCTTCTTGTTCACCAGGCATTCCAAAGGCAAAGCATGGCAAATGAGTACCATGACGGCTATGATGGTTGCCTGTCGCAATGTCAGCTCCATGCTCATCATCACGGCAAGCGCGGCGTACGTTGTTGCCGTTGCACCAGTCAGGAAGGCAATTGACGAAGCGCCGGGCAGACCAATGTGGGAAAACAAAGGATTGAGCCATTGTGCGCACCAAGCAATCACTCCATAGTATTGCAGCAGACACACGGCGAACGATATGGGCAGCATGATCTTCAGCAACCAGCCCGTAGTTCGCAATGTGGGGCTTAGACTGTCGTATAGGAGAGATTTTAGTGAGTTTATACTAAACATAACGCCGATTATTCATTTTTTCACAAAAAAAGGCAACACAATCTCTTATAGAGAAAGTATTGCCTTGAAAGAAATAATTATAATGTCTTGCAAATTAGAAAATCTTCAATTCCTTGAAAACCTTTTTGAGCTTCACGACGGATTCGTCAACCTGCTGCTGTGTGTGAGTTGCCATCAGAGCATAGCGGACAAGTGTGTCCTGCGGCGCACAGGCTGGCGGAATGACGGGATTGATGAACACACCTTCGTTGAAGGCCTTGGCAACTGCCATGAAAGTCTTGTCGGTGTCGCGAACATAAAGCGGGATGATGGGACTTTCTGTGTCGCCAATCTCGAAGCCTTCTTCGCGGAAACGCTTCAGGGCGTAGTTCGTGACGCTCCAGAGGGCTTCCAGGCGTTCTGGCTCCTGCTGGATGATATGCAGAGCCTCGCGGGCACAAGCTGTGGCTGCCGGCGTACAACTGGCACTGAAGATGTAGGTGCGAACTGTATGGCGAAGCCAATTGATGACACTGCTGTCGGCTGCAATGAAACCTCCGATGGAAGCCAAACTCTTCGAGAAAGTTCCCATGATGAGGTCAACGTCCTTCGTCAAGCCGAAGTGGTCGCATACTCCTCTGCCCTGTTTGCCGAAAACACCTATACCGTGAGCTTCGTCAACCATGATGGCAACATTGCTGTACTTCTTCTTCAGCTCCACGATTTCAGGCAGTTTGCAGAGGTCGCCTTCCATGCTGAATACGCCATCCACGACGATAAGTTTGACACGGTCTGGCTCGCACTTCTGAATCATCTTCTCAAGGTCCTCCATGTCGTTGTGCTTGTACTTGAGCTGCGTGGCGAAGCTGAGACGGCGGCCATCGACGATGCTGGCATGGTCGCGGTCATCGCAGATGACATAGTCGTTGCGGTCAACCAGTTGGCTGATGACACCGCTGTTGACAGTGAAGCCCGTAGCGAAGCAGAGCGCTTCGTCCTTGCCGACAAACTCTGCCAACTCCTTTTCGAGCTGGACGTGTATGTCGAGTGTGCCGTTGAGGAAACGACTTCCTGCACAACCGCTGCCATATTTCTGCATGGCAGCGCAACCGGCATCGATGACGCGCTGGTCGCCTGTTAAACCTGTATATGCATTAGAGCCGAACATTAGCACTCGGCGGCCCTCCATGAGAACCTCTGTGCCTTGTTTGCCTTCAATCTCGCGGAAGTAAGGGTAAATACCCTGCGCCATAAACTCCTGAGGGAGTGTGTATTTGGCGCATCTGTCTTGTAATAATCCCATATAATTGGTCGTTTGTAACCATAAATCGGGTGCAAAAGTACGAAAAAAAGTGTAAAGTGAAAAGTGAAAAGTGAAAAATTATTCGCTTACATTCTGTTTTTGTCCATTTTCCCCAAAACTCTTCACTATTCAGTTTTCTGTTTTCAGTTTTATTTGTACCTTTGCGGCGAAAATGAGTAAAAGGATTAAGATATTATTCATCGTCAACCCCATTTCGGGGACTTCAGACAAGGAGCACATCCTCAGCCTCATCCCGAAATACCTCGACAGCCAACGCTTCGAGTGGTCCATACGCAAGACCGAGCACAAAGGTCATGCAGCTGAATTCTCCGGCGAAGCGATTCGTGATGGCGTGGATGTTGTTGTTGCCGTGGGTGGCGATGGGACGGTCAACGAGGTGGCGCGAAGCCTTGTTCATACCGACACTGCGCTTGGCATCATTCCCTGTGGCAGCGGCAACGGCCTGGCACGTCATCTTTTCATCCCGATGAACCCGGAAGGCGCTTTGCAGGTTCTTTCCGACTGCCACATCGAGCAGCTCGATTATGGCATGATAGACCAGGAGCCCTTCTTCTGTACATGCGGTGTGGGGTTTGATGCCTTCATCAGCGACCGCTTTGCCAAGGCGGGCCGTCGAGGATTACTTACTTATATTGAGAACACTCTGAAGGAAGGATTGAAATACAAGCCCGACACCTACGAGATAACCATCGACGGCGAGCGGCAGGTCTATAAGGCATTCCTCATTGCCTGCGCCAATGCCAGCCAATACGGAAACAATGTCTATATTGCGCCTCATGCCAGCATGAGCGACGGACTGATGGACGTGACGCTAATGGAGCCGTTCACAGTTCTTGAGGCACCGCAGATTGCCATTCAGCTTTTCAACAAGACCATTACCAGCAACAGCCGAATTCGTTCATTCCGTTGCCAACATTTACACATCAAGCGTTCTGCCCCAGGCGTCATCCACTTCGACGGCGACCCGAAGCAGGCAGGCGAGGAGCTGGACGTAAAGCTTGTTCCGAAAGGCATCCGCATGGTCGTCAATACTCACGAGCAGCCTTATACTCCTCCCCTACTCCGAACCTTCACTGATTTCTATCGTGACGTGAACGAAGAGATTTCCACTTTGAGGGCTGACATCCGTGCAGACTTCAAGGAGGGACAGCGCCGAATCAGCACCATCAACAAAGAACTCTTGCGCAAACTGAAGAAGAAGTGATTATACTTCCTTCTGGATGCGCCTTATGAGGGCTTCTTTTTGCTCTGCAGTCAAAGGGGGCTTGGCCTCTTCCATGGCAAGGCGCAAGACGCTGATTGCCTTGGCCTTGGCTTGTTGATAACCCATCTTTACTCCGCTCCTATAGGGAGTGGAAGGAAGCAAAGCTCTGTTAAAATTGCCGTCGCTCATTTCGTTTCCTTATCTTCAGGTCTTTCTTTCCCCCAGCACTTCTCCATTTGTAGGCGGAGCTTGTCCTCTGCCGGGTTGCTTTGTGGCTGCCAGAAGTGTAGTCCTTGAAGCTCGTCCGGCAAGTACTGTTGTCGCACGAAGTGGCCTTCGTAGTCGTGCGCATACTTGTAGCCTTTGCTGTAGCCGAGTTCCTTCATCAAGCCTGTCGGGGCATTTCTAAGGTGCAAGGGGACAGGTTGGTTTCCAGTTTCTTGCACTTTCTGTATGGCGTCGTTGATGGCCATATAGGATGAATTGCTCTTTGGGCTTGCTGCAAGATAGACGGTAGCTTCAGCTAAAGGGATGCGCCCTTCCGGCCAACCGATTTTCATTACGGCATCGAAGGCGGCATTGGCAAGCAGGAGCGCATTGGGATTGGCAAGGCCGATGTCCTCACTCGCACTGATAACTAAACGCCTTGCTATGAAGGCAGGGTCTTCCCCACCCTCTATCATGCGAGCCAGCCAATAGATGGCCGCGTCGGGGTCGCTGCCGCGGATGCTTTTGATGAAAGCGGAAATGATGTCGTAGTGCATTTCGCCGTCTTTGTCGTATGCCAGGGGATTTTGCTGAAGGCATTCGGTGACGATGGCATCCGTCACTTCGATGTCTCCCTCTTCGGGTGCCGATTCATAGACGAGTTCCAGGGTGTTGAGCAACTTGCGTGCATCGCCTCCGCTGAACCGCATCAGGGCACCTGTTTCCTTGAAGAGGAATGTGCGCTTGCCAAGCTCTGTGTCATGTTCCACGGCATAATGGGCGAGCTGCATCAAATCCTTCTCTTCAAGAGGTTTAAGCGTATAGACCTGGCAACGGGAAAGCAGTGGGCGAATCACTTCGAAGGAAGGGTTTTCCGTCGTGGCGCCGATGAGCGTGACGACGCCTTGCTCCACGGCTCCGAGCAGGGAATCCTGCTGAGACTTCGAGAAACGGTGTATTTCGTCGATGAAGAGAATGGGGTTGTTCTGGTTGAAGAAACGCGAGGAGCGAGCCTTCTCGATGACGTCGCGCACCTCTTTCACGCCACTTGTCACGGCACTAAGTGTGAAAAAAGGTACATCCAGACGCCGCGCGATGATGCTGGCAAGCGTGGTTTTCCCCACTCCCGGCGGTCCCCAAAGGATGAAGCTGCCAATGTGGCCGCTCTCCACCATTCTGCGCAACACAGCACCCTGCCCCACCAAATGTTGCTGACCGATATAGTTTTCCAGCGTCGTAGGACGCATTCTCTCTGCTAATGGTTGCATATCTTGTTCAAAGGAAGGCTTGTCAAGCCTTTATAGTTTGCTACAAAATTATGAATATATTCATTATCGGCAAAGAATACAACATTTTTTTTCAGACTTTTTAGAAAAAAATGGTCATAATCATTACCATTAGGGACATTTGCATGAAGAATATCTCGCGGAATGTCATTTTTTTTCTCTGATATTTGATTATGTTATTTGGATTTATTATTTTTGCGTCATAAAACCTTACATTCTTCGAAATCTACAATCATGAGACATTTCGCTACTTTTCTGATGTTTCTTTCTGCCATTGCTGCTTTCGCCCAGCCTCATGTTGTGGCTCATCGCGGCTATTGGCGCACGGAAGGCAGTGCCCAAAACTCGATTGCTTCTTTGCGAAAGGCAGCAGAAGCGGGTTGCTGGGGAAGTGAGTTCGATGTTTGGCTGACGGCCGACGGCGTGCCAGTCGTGTTCCACGACGGAACGCTGGAAGGCATCCGCATCGAAGACACAACGTATGCCACCCTTATGAACCATTGCCTGAAAAACGGTGAGTTCATACCTACCCTACAACAATACCTTCAGGAAGCCCTGCGACTTCCCGACATTCGGCTCATCTTCGAGATAAAGCCACATCGCAATGCCAAGCGCGATGCCGCGATTTCCGAGCTATCGGTGGAACTCGTGAACATGTTGGGACTTGCTTCGCGAACGGATTACATCTCATTCAGCAAACATGTCTGCAAACGGCTCCACGAGTTGGATCCAGACGCCAAAATAGCCTATTTGAGCGGCGACCTTTCTCCGCAGGAAATCAAGGACATGGGGCTTACGGGCATAGACTACAATACTGGCGTTTTCGACAAGCACCCCGACTGGCCGATGGAAGCGAAGAAACTGGGGTTGGAAGTGAATGTCTGGACGGTTGATGGCGAGGAAGCCCTCACTCGCTTTGCCAAGATGCCGGGCATTGACATCATCACGACCAACGACCCGGCAACTCTCATAAAAATAAATAAAGAGTTAGACGGAAAATGATGATCTTATTTCATAAAGCATCACGGGTCATCCCCAAAACACGGCACGCCTTGTTTGCCAACGAGGCACGCTCTTATTGAAATAAAGGCACGCTCTTATTGGAATAAAGGCACGCTCTTATTGAAATAAGGCCACGCTCTTATTGAAATAAGGCCACGCTCTTATTGAAATAGAGCCACGCGGCTTTTGAGACAGGAATATATTATTATACATTATTTATATATGGCAAAGTACAATATTACGAAGAAGAGGGAGCGGACCAAGGCGCTCTCCTACAGAAGTTCTGTTTCGCCCCAGTTTGTAGAGGAAGTGGCGGAGAAAATCATCACGAAACTGATGATTGAGAAGAAGTATCGCGATCCAAAGTATTCAGCCAAACAGCTTGCCACGGACATTGAGGTCAATTCCCGACATATCAGCGCAGTCATTAGCCTTCGCTTCCAGCAGAACTATTCCGAACTGGTGAACCGGATGCGCATCTATGAAGCTAAATACATGCTTCAGGACAGCTATTTCGACAAGATGACAATGGAGGACATCGCCATAAACGTAGGTTTCACCACTCGTCAAAGCTTCTATGCCTCCTTCTACAAAC
>CAMKTM010000039.1 GCA_946415695.1 uncultured Prevotellaceae bacterium
CAGACTTAGGATCTGGTGCCGAGAGGCGTGTAAGTTCGAGTCTTATCAGGCGTACCATTTGAAAAGGTTAAAAGTAAAAAGGTAAAAAAGTTAAGGTGTTCAGAGATAAAGTGACAGATATGAAAAAGTTGCTGTTTTGCTGCCTGTTGATGGCTGTATTCGTCGGTTGTACTGAAACGATTGATACTTCAGCACGCTATGTGTTCAGAGAGCGCACCATTGCCGGCTATCTTGACGACCATTCGCAGTTCAGCGAATACGTGCGTCTGCTGAAAGAACAGAAGGTGAGCGACGTGAGCGAAACATCTGTCTATCAGCTGATGACGGCATACGGCTACTACACTTGCTTCGCTCCGACGAACGAAGCCATCCAGCTTTATCTTGACTCACTCGTCATCAAAGAAATCATTCCCGCAGCCAACTGGGACGCCTTCCCCAACGAGAGGACGAAGGACAGCATCCGCTCCGTCATAGTGCTGAACAGCATCCTCGACGGCACGAAGTACGAGAAGACATACTTCACTGCCGAGTTCCCAAGAACGAACGAGGAGTTTGCCGTCAACACGATGGCCGACCGCAAAATCAGCGTGAGCTATCCCAGCAAATCCGACCCCGACAGCCTTTGCATCGACGGCATCTGTCCCGTCTCGAAGACAAACCGCGACATCGAAGCCATCAACGGATATATTCATCAGGTGAGCTACGTCATCAACCCCAGCAACGAGACCCTCGGCAGCACTCTCCATAAGTTCGGAATCGACCAGAAGTGCAATCTCAGCGTAATGGCACGCCTCGTCGAGGAGTGCGGACTGATTGACACACTCTCTAAGGTGAAGGACGAACGCTACGAGACTCTCTACAAGTCGGGCGCTTTCCCTAACTTCAAATGGCAACTTCGCTCGTTCGAGATTGAGGCACCAGAGCATCGCAAGTTCGGCTTCACACTCTTCGCCGAAACCGATGAGTTCTGGGAAACAGAAATTGGAAAGAACCGCCAAGACATCACGAAGGAAGACATCATGGAATGGGTTGCAGGCCAAGGCCTTTATCCCGATGCCGTGAAGGACGACGACTATAGGAACTCAAATAACCTCCTGAACCAGTTCGTCACCTACCACCTCCTGCCTATGCGCATCCCAGTCGATAAGCTGGCCTTGCACTACAACGAAAAGGGCTATAACTATAAAATGAAGAATGCTTCTCCCACCATCCCCGTCTGGGCGCATTACGTGACGATGGGCAAGCGCCGCCTGCTGCGTTTGTGGGAGAGTGCAGAGAGCCAAGGCGTCTGCCTTAACCGTTTCCCAAAACTCAACAACGGACGTCAGGAAGACTACCATGAAAGGGAATGCACCGAGGAAAACCAAGGCATACACATCAATACAGACGAGGGGTCGGGCATCATCAAACTCATCAACGGCATTATCTATCCCATCGACAAGCCTTTAGCCTATACCGATAATGTCCGCAACCAGCTCGCCAAAGTGCGCTTGCGCTACGACGCTTGGGAATTGCAACCCGAAGCCATGAACAACGACATGCGCCTTGTTCCCGTGACAGACCGATGCTGGTACTTCTCCAGCGACCCCGACAAACAGTACTTCGAGAACCTCATCGTCAACAGCAGACAGACCAACTTCATGCTCTTGAGCGGACGAGACCAGAACTGGCCCAACTATCAGGGCGACGAAGTGCTGGCAGAAGGTGTCTATGACATCACCATCACCTTGCCTCCTGTTCCCAAATATGGTATTTACGAGATACGCATGGGTGTTTCGACTTATAGCGGTACGCGAGGCATCTGTCAGGTTTATTGGGGCTCCAATAGACACCAACTCGTGGCACAGGGCATCCCCGTCAACATGCAATTGGGCGGTAACAGCGCCGACAACATGCTTGGCTGGGAACGCGACACCGACGACGACGACTACAATGCCGAAGTCGATAAGAAGATGCGTAACAATGGCTTCCTCAAAGGGCCGGAGTACATCGTGGCAACCGCAGGCGGCAGAGAGACAAACCGCATGAATGCAGGTGCAACACGGCGTATTGTGGTGCGCGAGCCAATGTCGCCGGACGTTGTTTACTACATGCGGTTCAAGACCGTGCAGCCCGACTTCACTACCAAGCAACTCTTTGTCGATTACCTCGAATGGTGTCCCAAGGAAGTCTATGACAACCCCGAAACGCCGGAAGACATCTGGTAAGGGTCGTCTTTCTTATCTTCGGAATTCTTATCACTTCAAGGCAAGGCACGTTCCTTCTTGAAGCCTCTTCCCACGAGAAGAGTGCAGACAGAGTACTCTTCGCTGAAGGCAATTCCAATCGCTTTGCTATCGATGGCGTATGATGAAACGAAATTATCTTCTTGCACTTTTGTTGCTCGCCCTCAATGCTGTGGCAGGCGACAATGTCTTGCCGTATTGGGCAATTGGTGGCTTCGCTCGACCTGAAGAGAAGAACCCGATGGTCTGTCCCATAGCAAACAACCTCTTTTATTGTCCCATGAAGAAGGCAAATGTACGGTGGGAGTGTGCCGACACGTTCAACCCTGCGGCCGTAGTGAAGGACGGCAAGGTCTGTGTGCTTTATCGTGCAGAAGACGACCCGACGGCCGGCATCGGCAAGCGCACCTCGCGCATCGGTCTGGTGGAGAGTGCCGACGGCGTCACGATAGACTACCGCTCGCCGTCGCCCGTCATGTACCCCGACCAGTCTGCCGTCTCGAAGGAATACGAGTGGCCGGGCGGCACGGAAGACCCGCGTGTAGTGGAGGCCGAAGTGGATGGCAAGCCGCTTTATGTGATGACACACACTTCGTGGAACCGTAAGACGGCACGGCTGAGCATTGCTACGAGCCGAGACCTCAAGACATGGACACATCATGGCCCATGCTTCCGTACGGCATACGATGGCAAGTTTGCCGACCTGGCCTGCAAGTCTGGTTCCATCGTGACGGAAATCAAAGACGGACGCTTGCAAGCGGCAAAGGTTATGGTGAACGGCGAGAGCAAGTACTTCATGTATTGGGGCGAGTCATGGGTCTGCGGAGCAACCAGCGACGACCTCATAACGTGGACTCCCATCGTTGATGGTAACACAGAATTACTTTACTTGGCAAGGACCAGAAAAGGCTTCTTCGACAGCAGCTTTGCTGAATGTGGCCCGCCGGCGGTCGTCACGGAGAACGGCATCGTACTTATTTACAATGGCAAGAACGCAAGTGGTAGCAACGGAGATGCTTGCTATGCTGCTGGCACATACGCCGCCGGGCAGATGCTCTTCAGTAAGGATAACCCGCTTCAGCTCATTGACCGCCTCGACAAACCGTTCTTCCGTCCCATTGCCGACTTTGAGAAGAGCGGACAATATGCGGCTGGCACAGTCTTCACGGAAGGCCTCGTCTGGCATCAGGGCAAGTGGTTCCTCTATTATGGCTGTGCCGATTCGTTCGTCGGTGTAGCCGTCTGCGACCCGCAGACTTCGCCGCACGAAGGCGACCCCATCGTTGCGGCACGGGTGCCGGAAGGTGTTGTCAACCAGCAGACTGCACTTGGCACAGGCAAGGTAACTTGCTTTGTCAACTCATCGAGCGGTTATGCTTCCGAAGGCGAAAGGCCTTGCTACATGAACACCAGTTACATCTATCCCGGCAGGAAGTGGTGCGACGCAAGCAGTGTGCAGCCGTGGCTCATTCTGGAGTTCACGGGCATCTATGAAGTGGACCGCCTCGTCTTTCGGGATGTCGAGGGACACGAGACGAACTGTGGCAATGTGCCAGAGTATTGGGTGTATGGCAGGACCAAGACAGGCGAGGAGTGGATCTTGCTTGCCCATGAGGAAGATGTGGCAGACAAGGCAGAAAAGGATATCAGCTTCACACCTACTGAGGTGCGTTACCTGAAGCTTGTATTCTCTCGCGGCACGCGTCCAAGCGGCGAGGCGGACAATGCTATCCGTCTCTATGGCTGCGATGTCTATGGACGCTTCGTGAGTGAACTGCCGAGAACCGATGGCAATGTGAGCATTGGCAAAACCATTCTTGCTGCCTACGATGCGCCCGATGCCACCCGTAGCGCTCTCAACTTGCTCACAGGCTTGCCTGCTGCCGAACGTCCGTGGAGGCCTACGACGCCCCTGCAAGGCACCGACCCTTACCGTTACGTTATTGTTGACTTGGAACAGCTTTGCGACATCAAGCGTCTGCTGCTATGGGATGCCAAGAGTATCGACACCGAGGCCACCAACATGAATGCTTATCAGATATTCATCAGCGAGGAGTGCCCTGACCTCAGCCTTATTACGAAGGCGGGCGACAGCAATACCTGTTGGACGCAAGTAGCGGACAAGAAGAATGCTGGCTCTATGAACAAGAAGACCGTCTCCCTCTCTACGCCTGTCCGTGGCCGTTACGTCAAGTTGGTGTTCCCCCGCACGTCGGCCAACATGAACAACGCCGAACAGCCTGCCCTTTATGCCTTCCATGTCTATGGCACGCTGGTGGAAGATGATGATGGCATTGAGCTAATTCAAAATTCTTCGCAAAGCTCAGGCGCAGGCGGAACACAATTCTCAATTCAAAACAGGGAGGGGGCCTACACCCTCTCTGGCATCAGGGTGGAGGAAGGAAAACAAAAGCCCGGGCTCTATATAAAGTCCGGGCGAGTGGTGTTGGTGCGTTAGTTAGAACTTTAGGCCCATCGTGCAGGTAATGGTGTGGCGTGTCAAATTGACTTCCACAGGGTCAATCGTCACGTCGTCAAGGTAATTGTCAATGACGAATTGCGGGATGAATTCCTGATTGCTGTTCGTGAAGTTTGTGTCGAAGGCATAGAAGTCTGCTTTCTGGCTTCGGAGTTTGTAGGCAAGGTCAATGTAGAACATTTTTGTGCGATAGCCTACGCCCAGCGTCAGGATGTTCGTGTTCCCCATGCGCATGTAACTTGTGCTTGTGGCATAGTTCATTGCGTAGCTGTTGAGGTTGTACTGGTCGTAGCTGATGTGTTCCTTATAGGCCGAAGAGCTGAAGTTATATCCTAAGCGGAAAGCGAGGTTTTTTGTGGCGTTTGCTTCGAGGCCGATGCGCAGGGTATGTGTGCCGCGCAGGTTGTCTTTGGTCAGTTGGTTCATTGCCACGTCGTTAATGTTGCCCGATGTTGAGCCATTGACATATTCATCCTTAGGATAGCCCATGTTAGTGCTTGAGTATTTGGCGAATTCATAGTCCACATCCCATGCAAAGCTGCTGCCTATGGTGCTGCCGATGCCAGTACGTATCTTCCAGGGCGTGCGAACATTGAACTTCAGCTTGCTTTCCCATGCTTCTGTAGCGAAGTCTCCATAGTAGGGGCCGCGGCGAAGGTCGAACCAAGTGCTGCTCTTCAGGCGGTACCAAGTAGGCGATTCCACGACGAAGGCGAAGCGGAAGGGGTTGCTTTCGAAGGGGCGAATGATGGTGCCGAGCTTGACGTTTATGCCTGTGCCAGAGATTTCGATGTCGTTGTTGAGGTCGTACTTTGCGTTGCCGTCCATGTCGTCTTCGCCATAGAGGTTCCATCCGCTGAAGCGCATATTATCTACCCCAAAGGTGAGGCCGAGGAAGGCGCGGTTGTTGATGTTGGTGCTGAGGTTGAAGTCGAACGACTGCAAGGAGCCTTCGCTGTGGTATTTGTAGATGCTTCTTGAGGATGATCCGTATTTGTTGTATCGGTACTCTTGTCCTTCAGCATTTTGGTTTGTTGAAAAGAAACCATTGTCCCAAGCCATTCCCTCCAGGTTCTCTGTTCCGTTATCCCAGTCTGTCAGTTCTGCCACTTGGTCCATTTGGCTCAGTTCGTTCAGGTTGTTGTTGTTGGCGTAGAAGTTGTGGTTGAAGTTAATCTTCTTCTGATAGTTGAAGGCAAAGTTGACGTAGGGACATGCATCGGCGCCTGTATTCATGTTGAGAACGAAGCCAGCCTGGTCGAAGGTGCCTTTGCCGCGGTTTTCGGAGTCGATGCGTGACTTTCCCCATGTGCCGCCGAAGGTTATGGCGATGTCTCTCTTGCGGTAAAGTCCGATGCCTGCTGGGTTCCAACTGATGACGCTCATGTCTGCACCGAGTGCACCGAGTGCGCCGCCCATGCCGACGTAGCGGGCTGTGCCGATGACGTCGCTCGAGTTGTTGGTAAGGCGTTCGTTGGTATATGTGTCCTGTGCTTGAGCCATGAAAGTGACGGCAAGCAGGGGGAGAAGTATGTATCGTTTCATAGTTATGTCAGAAGGGTTTGTGAAAATTGAATAAAGTCATTTGGATTTGTCCGTTATCTGCGACCGCCGCCTCTTGAGCCGCCTCCGCCACCGCCGCTGAAGCCTCCGCCTCCGCCGCGTGAACCTCCACCGCTGAAGCCGCCGCCTCCGCCGCTGTAGCTGCGTGACCCACCGCCGCTGTAGCTGCTGCTACTGCTGCTTCTTGATGCGCCTCCGCTGTAGCCGCTGGTGCTCCTGGAGCCGCTGCCGCTGTAGGTGCTGCTGCTTCTTGATGCGCCGCTGTTGTAGCTGCTGCTTCTTGAAGCGCCTGATGTGCTGCGACTGGAACTGTAATTGCCGCGCGAGGGGGATGTGACGGTGCGTGTTCCGTTGGTGTTAGGACGAGAGGGAGAGGACGGTTGGTAGTCGTTGGTTGACGGGTTGTAGTTTCCGCGTCGGCCTGATGTGGTGCCGGCCGTGTGTCCACCTGTGTACGAGCCGTTTATTATCTGGTGCGAGCCGTCGCCTCTTGTGCCGCCGCGCGAGCCAGATGAAGGCACGGAGCGGGAGGGACCTCTCAGGCTGTTTCCTGTTCTGCCGCCATCGGTCCTGCCGTTGTACGTGGGTGTACGTTGTCCGTGGTTGCGGCTGGCAGTCGTCTCACGTCGTGCGTGATGTCCGCCATAGTAGCCGCCGTAGTAGCCACCGCCGTAATAATGAGGATGGTTCCATCCATTATAATAATACCAGCCCCTGTCGTACCAGCCGTTGTAGCCGTAGCTGTAGTAAGCAGGTCCGTACCAGACATAGCCGGAATTGTACCAGGGGTCGTACCAGCCATAGTAGTTCCAATAGTATGGGTCGCTGAGGCAGAAGCCACGATAGCGTGCCAGGCGGGCCGTATAGGTGAAGTCGCCGTCGTAGTAGCCATCATAGTAGCCGTCGGTGTAGCCTGCGTTGTAGCTTATCGCTTCGTTTTGCAGGAGCTCGCCTTTTGTGGAGACTTTGAGCGTGTCGCCGTCCAATTGGTAGTCAGGCGTGCCTTCCGACTGCGATGTTCCGCGGCGATTGTATTCGTCCACGTCGCGCAATTCGCCGGTGTGATAATCGACATCTGCGTAAGCGTCTTCTTCATCGGAGGCATCGTAGCCAGCCTGTGCGGAGGTCGTTACTTTTGCCGTCTGTGTATTCTTCTTGGAGGAGAAGGAGTACATGTCGTCGTCCTGAGCGTATGCGTTGAGGCAGAGAGCCAAGAGCAAAAAGAGGGTAGAGATGTTAGCTTTCATAGTATTTCCGTATTTAATTCTGGTGCAAAGTTACAGCCTTTTGTGAAAAGTGCAAAAGGGAAATACCTATTTTGCTGGGGAAATTTCCCCTAAAGGCAAAAAATGCGTGTTTTCTGACCCAACATTGCAGGGGGTGTTTATTGCAAGTACATGACCATGCAATTGCAAGTTCATGTACTTGCAATTGCATGGTCATGTACTTGCAATAAACGCACTGTGGGATGTCGGATGACTCGAAAGGCCGTCCGCCGCATTTTCTCTGCACGAAAAATGCGATTGTTCTTTCTCAATTCCTGATTTCTTTGTATTTTTGCAGGCAATTAAGTTCAATTCCTGATGATATGAGGTACTACGAAGTGAAATGTGCGCTGCAACCATTCAGCGATGATGCGGCAGATGTTCTCTCGGCGATGCTGGCAGAGATAGGTTTCGAGTCGTTTTCCCAGACAGAGGATTGCCTGCTGGCTTACGTTCAGCAAAGTGCGTGGAGTGAAGAGGCGATGCGGCAGACGGTTCAGGACTTCCCGTTGCCGGACGTGAGCATCAGTTATGTCTGCTCCGAGGCACCCGATGAGGATTGGAATCAAGTCTGGGAAGAGGAGGGCTTTCAGCCGGTAGTGGTCGGCGAAGAGGTTGTGGTGCACGACGTCAAGCACACGGACGTGCCTCGAGCAAAGTACGACATCCTCATCACGCCCCGCATGGCGTTCGGCACGGGCAGCCACCAGACGACTCGCCTCATCCTGAGCACCCTTGCACATCTCGACTTGGAGGGCAAGCACGTCATTGATGCCGGGACGGGCACCGGCATATTGGCGATAATGGCCATCAAGTGCGGGGCGGCAAGCGTCTTTGCCTACGACATCGACGAATGGAGCGTGGAGAACACCCGCGACAACCTTTTGCTGAACCATGTTCCAACGATGGGGCAAGGAGCAAGGAGCAAGGGGCAAGAGAATAGAAATCAGAGTCGGGACGGCAGCCGCGACAGTATTCTCTTGCCCCTTGCCCCTTGCTCCTTGCCCCCTTCCCCTCGGGTAGAGGTTGCCATAGGCGACAGTTCTGTGCTCGAAGGGCAGGCGAAGGCCGACCTCCTCATTGCCAACATCAACCGGAACATCCTGCTTGCCGACTTGCCGCGCTTTGCATCGGCAGTAAAGAAAGGCGGCAGAATGATTCTGAGCGGCTTCTACCTCTCGGACGTCCCTGTCCTCGTAGAAGCCAGTGCGCGGCATGGCTTTAGCCTGCTGCGAACAGAAAGCGATGAGGATTGGGCAATGCTTCTATTCGAAGCGGATGCTCTTGGCAGGCGTGATGTTTGACACCACGAAACTCGGCACAATCATCGCCAAGGCACTTAGTACAAATGTGCCGAGATCGATGGCAGCCACCCACCACCAGTTCACTAAGACAGGCACGGCCTCGACGTAATAGACTTCCGGGTCGAGAGTAACCACCCCCGTGTATTTCTGCAGAAGAATGAGTGCGAAAGCCAGTACGTTGCCGAGCACAATGCCTCGGATGATGATGAGAAGCGCATAATTAAGAAACAGATGACGCACCTGACTGTTGCGTGCCCCAAGTGCCTTCATAATGCCGATGAAGTTGGTGCGCTCTAATATAATAATGAGTAAACCGCTGACGGCAGTGAAGACTGAGACGCAAATCATCAGGATGAGGATGACGATGACGTCCATGTCGAGCAGCTTGAGCCAAGCGAATATCTGAGAATGCTCCATGCGAATGCTCATGCTGGAATAGTATTCGCCGTAAGCATCCTGCTTGTGGTTCACTTCGTTCACCACGTCGAGCAGCGTCTCGTCCAGTCGGTCGAAGTCCTTCAACCTTATCTCCGCTCCTGCATATTGATGGGCATCCCAGCCCAGGAGGCGGTGGATGGTGAAGAGGTCAGTGTAGGCAAAGTTCTTGTCGAAGTCGGTGAGGTTGGTGCGATAAATGCCTGCCACGGTGAACTTCCTTGCCCTCACGGTCTGTTCGAAGAAGTAAGCATAGATGGTCTGCCCCACATCGACCTGCATCTCGCGAGCCATAGCCTGCGAAATAACCAGTTTCCCCGAGCTTGCCGAGTCCGTGAACAGCGGCATCTCGCCCTTCACCAAGTGGCTGCGGATAAAGGTCTGGTCGCAATCCTGCCCAACGCCTTGAATGGCAATGCCGCGGAAGTTGGCGTCGGTCTTCAGCATTCCCAGCTTGGTGCAAAAGCGGGCCACGGAGGCGACGTTAGGGATGGCCGAGAGGCGCGACATAACGGAGTCGTCGATGACGATGGGGCTGAACTCCTGCATGCCGAGGCTCTTGTAGTTGAGCACCTTGATGTGTGCGCCGAAGCCCAGCACCTTGTCCTCCACCTCTTTCTGAAATCCCAGCACGATGGCTACGCTGACCAGCATCACAGCCAAGCCGATGGCAACGCCTGTGGTGGCGATACCAGTGGCAAGCCGCGAAGCGCGTCCGCTGCTCCCGCCTTCGGCAAAGAGCCGTTTAGCGACAAACCAGGTGAAGAAGGACATGATTTCGGTGGTTAGAGGTTAGTGGTTGGTGGTTAGAGGAATGTTTTGGATGCTGTTTGAGGGCATAAAGTATTCTCTAACCTCTAACTTCTAACCTCTAACCCCCCAATTGTTCCCGGATACGCCTCGAGCGCCTTCCTCAACACGAAGAGCGCACGGGTGAGGTCTTCCTTCTTGAGGACGTAGGCCAGACGCACTTCGTTCTTGCCGGCACCGGGCGTGGTGTAGAAGCCGGCGGCGGGGGCCAGCATGACGGTCTCGCCCTCGTAGTTGAAGTCGCTCAGGCACCAGGCACAGAACTTCTCGGCATCATCGACGGGCAGTTTCGCTACGGTGTAGAAGGCGCCCATCGGGATGGGACTATAGACGCCGGGGATGCGGTTCAGTCCGTCGATGAGGCATTTACGCCTCTCCACGTATTCGTCATAAACTTCGCGACCGTATTCCTCGGGTTCGTCGAGGCTCGCTTCTGCCGCAATCTGTCCGATGAGCGGGGGACTGAGGCGTGCCTGGCAGAACTTCATCACGGCCTTGCGGACCTCCTGGTTCTTGGTGATGAGCGCGCCGATGCGTATGCCGCACTCGCTGTAGCGCTTGCTCACGCTGTCGATGAGCACGACGTTGTTCTCGATGCCCTCCAAGTGGCAGGCGCTGATGTAAGGGCTGCCCGTATAGATGAACTCGCGATAGACCTCGTCGCTGAACAAGTAGAGGTCGTACTTCTTGACGAGGTCGCGTATCTGGTTCATTTCGCGACGGGTGTAGAGGTAGCCTGTCGGGTTGTTCGGGTTGCAGATGAGGATGGCGCGTGTCCGTTCGTTGATGAGTTCCTCGAACTTCTCCACCTTCGGCAGCGAGAAGCCTTCGTCGATGGTCGTCGTGATGGTGCGGATGACGGCACCGGCCGAGATGGCAAACGCCATGTAGTTCGCGTAGGCAGGCTCCGGCACGATGATTTCGTCGCCCGGGTTCAGGCAGGCCAGGAACGAGAAGAGCACCGCCTCGCTGCCGCCGCTCGTGATGATGATGTCGTCGGCTGTGAGGTTGATGTTGTACTTCTTGTAGTAGTTGACCAGCTTCTTCCTGTAGCTCAGATAGCCTTGGCTTGGGCTGTACTCCAAGATGGTGCGGTCGATGTTCTTGATGGCATCGAGCGCCGCCTTGGGCGTCGGGAGGTCAGGCTGACCGATGTTCAGGTGATAGACGTGTATTCCTCTGTCCTTTGCAGCGTATGCCAGCGGAGCCAGCTTGCGGATGGGCGACTCGGGCATCTCAACGCCTCGTACGGAAATCTGTGGCATCTCTTTATTTACAATTTTACGATTTACAATTTACTATTCCGCGTGCAAAGGTACGACAAATAAGTGAAAAGAGAAAAGTGAAAAGTGAAAAATTTGCTATCGCAGCGTTCTGCTGCAAATAATTCTTCATTCTTCATTGATTATATCGAGCTAAAGCTTCTTCATTCTTCATTTTTTTTGTACATTTGCAAAGGTAAAAGGGTTAAAACATCATGCAGCAACAGATTCTTCACCTGCTTTGCACGACCGGCACCTGTCGGCTTCACTTCTCCGGCCACGAGCATGAGCTAAAGGCTGGCGATTGCATGATAGTGATGGCAAGCCATGTGGGGCGCATCGAGCCTTCCGAGGATAGCATGCTTTATCGGCTTCTTCTGCCAGCCGAACAGCAGGCGAGCTGTATGCCCCACACCAGTTATGGCACGTGCGGCTGGCTGCATCTCTTCATGCATCCCATCTTCCGCTTGACCGACGAAGCGCTTGCTCTCTTGAAGCATGACTTCGAGGATGTGGCTTTCCGCTTGGAACATACGCCAGAGACTTATCGCGAGGAAGCCGTCCTGCAAAGTATGCGTATTCTTTACCTCGATGCCATGAACGCCCATGCAGCTCTCTTCGAGCACGAAGAGGCTTCGCAGCGGTCTGCCGACATCATGTCGCGCTTCATCCAAATGCTCGAGGGCGGAACCTACAGGAAACACAGAACCGTATCCTATTATGCCCAGGAACTTTGCGTGACGCCCAAGCATCTGCACAAAATCTCTACGACCGTGAGCGGACGAACCCCAAGTTATTGGATCAGACAGTTCACCATGATGGAAATAAACCACCTGCTCATGCACGCCAAACTCACGGCAAAAGAGGTGGCAGAAAGGCTGAAATTCGATAGCATGTCGCACTTCAGCCGATACATCAAAGGGGAAATGTCGGCAACACATGGCGAAATTTAGGTTTGCGTGTAAAGGTGTATTTTTCGTACCTTTGCACCAAAAAACAAAAGCCATGCAAATACGTACATTATTATTTATGGGTGCTTGTGCTGCAAGCGTTTCCATGCAAGCCAACGGACAAACCGAGGGCATTCAGGACACCACGCAGATGAGCGAAGTAGTCGTTACTGGCACGCGCAATGCAACAGACGCCCGCCAAATTCCACTCACCGTTACCAGTATCTCGAACGAAACGCTGAACGAGCACTACCGTTCCTCCCTCCTTCCTACAGTAATGGAGCAGACGCCCGGCCTTTTCAGTACGAGCCGCAGCGTCTTAGGTTACGGCATAAGCACCGGTTCGGCAGGCGAGATGAAAGTGCGCGGCGTGGGTGGCGGCGCTCAGCTTTTAGTACTGGTAGATGGGCAACCGCAATACGCCGGACTCATGGGACATCCCATTCCCGATGCCTATCAGACCATGATGGCCGAGAAGGTCGAGGTTGTCCGCGGACCAGCCAGCTTGCTTTACGGAAGCAATGCGATGGGAGGCGTCGTGAACATCATTACGCGACAGATGAACGAGGATGGCTGCAAGACCAGCATCCGTCTGCAAGGCGGCAGCTACGGAACTTTTCAGGCCGATGGCGTAAACAGGTTCCGTAAGAAAGGTTTCACCAGTGTCGTAGGCGCCCAATATCAGCGTTCCGATGGCCATCGCCCAAACAGTGAGTTCGAGCAGTTCGGTGGCTATGTGAAGCTTGGCTATGAATTCTCCGAGCATTGGAATGTCATTGCCGATGCCAACGTCACTCACTTCAACACCAGCAACCCCGGGCCTGCAACGGCTCCCTTGATAGACAATGACGCACGAATTACGCGCGGACTGGCAAGCATCAGCCTCAGCAACAACTACGAAAAGACAAGCGGCACCCTTCGGGCTTATTGCGACTGGGGACACCACCGCATAGACGACGGCTACACCGCTGACAAGTCGCCCAAGACGTCGCTCTACAAGCACGATGACTACATCGCCGGCATCACTTGGTATCAGAGCGCCCATTTCTTCAAAGGCAACACCGTTACGGTCGGTGTCGATTGGCAACACTTCGGAGGAAGCGCATGGAATGCCGACAAACTGACGGGCATCCGCACCTATCTCGTAAAGGATGCAGAGGGCAACATCGTCGAGAAGCAACATGCCGACGAGGTGGGGGCGTACGTTGACTTCCGCCAGGACATCTGCAAGTGGCTGACTGTCGATGCCGGACTTCGAGTCGATTGGCATTCCGTGACAGGTACCGAACTCGTTCCCGCTGGCGGCCTCTCCTTCCATCCCACACCACGAGCCGACATCAAAGCCATCGTGAGCAAAGGCTTCCGCAACCCCATCATCCGAGAAATGTACATGTTTCCGCCTGCAACCACCGACCTCAAGCCCGAGAGGCTGATGAACTACGAACTGGCCTACACCCAGCGCATCGGGGAAAAGGCACACATCGCAGCCAGCATCTTCTACATCAAAGGCAAGAACCTCATCAACACAATAAGAGTGGATGGACTTCCGCGCAACGTCAACACGGGAGAAATCGAGAACTGGGGACTGGAACTGTCTGCCGACTACAACATCAATAAATACTGGAGCCTGAATGGCAACTATTCCTTCCTGCGCATGAAGAACCCCGTCATCGGCGCTCCAGAGAGCAAACTCTACATAGGCGGCAAGTTCCACAAGGACAAATGGACGGCCACAGCAGGACTGCAGAACATCAGCGGCCTCTACATAGCAGCCGACAAGAAAGAGAACTACACCCTGCTGAACGCCACCGTCAGCTATCGGGTGCTGCCCTGGCTAACCCTTTTCGCCAAAGGGGAGAACCTGCTGGCTGAGCGATACCAGACATACGATGGCTTCTTCATGCCAAAAGCCACCTTCATGGGCGGCGCAGCAATAGATATATAACGTGAGTTCTTCGGCAAGCCTCAGGCGCAGGCGGAACGACGGAAAAGTTGTTGTCGCACGTTGTCCCCAACGACCGCGCATTAAAAGCGCGCCTTGGCGTTAGAGCGCCGAGAACGAGGCACGCCTTTATTGAAATAAGAGCGTGCCTTTATTGC
>CAMKTM010000040.1 GCA_946415695.1 uncultured Prevotellaceae bacterium
CATAAGGCATGTTGGGGTTGTCGGGGATGATATCGTTCAGGTAGTCTTCCATGCGATCGATGGGATCTGTGCAGGCCACGCGGGGAGTCTTCTCAAGGTTGTTCTGCGGAATGTAGGAGAAGAGTTGCTTGATCATGGCGATGCACTCCTCTTCGTTCTTGGCTGTGAAGTGTGTCACGCCGCTCTTCGTGGCATGCACGCTTGCGCCGCCCAGCTGTTCCTGAGTAACGACTTCGCCCAGGACGGCCTTGACGGGACCGGGACCTGTCAGGAACATGTAGCTGCTGCCCTCCACCATGAAGGTGAAGTCGGTGAGCGCGGGGCTATAGACAGCACCGCCGGCACAGGGACCCATGATGGCGCTTATCTGAGGGATGACACCGGAGGACATGATGTTGCGCTGGAAGATTTCGGCATAGCCTGCCAGGGCGTTGATGCCTTCCTGCAGACGTGCGCCGCCGGAGTCGTTGAGGCCGATGACGGGAGCGCCTACCTTCATGGCGATGTCCATCACCTTGCAAATCTTGCTTGCCAGCATTTCGGAGAGCGAACCTGCTGATACGGTGAAGTCCTGTGCGAAGACATAGACGAGGCGGCCGCCGATGGTGCCGCTGCCGGTCACTACGCCGTCGCCCAGATACTGCTTCTTCTCCATGCCGAAGTTCGTGCAGCGGTGCTTCACGAACATGTCCATTTCCTCGAAGCTGCCTTCGTCGAGCAAGAGGGCGATGCGTTCGCGAGCTGTGAGCTTGCCCTTCTCGTGCTGCTTCTCGATTGCTTTTTCGCCGCCGCCTATGCGGGCCTTGGCGCGGAGCTCCATGAGCTCCTTAATCTTTTCTGTTTGTGTACTCATCTTGGTGATTTACTATTTGACAATCCTAATGAATTTTCTATTTGACAATTTACGATTTATGTACTATTTATTCCCTCTAAAGGGGGCTTGGGAGTCTTTATCTTCCCTCTCCTCGTAGAGGAGTCGGGGTGATGCTTATTTCGCGCTGCAAAGTTACAAAAAATTCTTCATTCTTTATCCTTCATCCTTCACTTTTTTTCCTTACCTTGCTACTTTATATATAATAATGTACGCAAAGAGAGCATTTCGCTACGGCAGGGAAGGGGTTTTTGGTGATGGGATTCAATGAACGGGGGACAGGGAACCGGGAAATATGGCACGGCGTGTTGTTTGCTTCTACATGTACAAGCAATTGCTTCTACATGTAAAAGCAATTGCTTGTACATGTAGAAGCAATAACAGCATCACGATTCAGCAAATAACGCCTTGCGTGATGTGGGGAAAAGAGGCGTGAAAACATTCACCTCGAATTGTGCATGAGGCTGAAGCCCGCAAGGCGGTCGTAACGCGCTCCCTGCCCGCGGTAATAGACGAGAACCTGGTATTCGTTCTCCGTCTCGAAGAAGCTGCCCATGGTGCGTGCCGTCAAACCGTCCTTCTGCAAGTACTCGTAGCTGTAATAGCCTTGCTTGAGCAGGATGGCGGCATGGTAGGCCTGATGGATGTCGTCGTACTCCATACGGCAATCGGGGTTGAAGGTCTCTCCCGTCCACCAACCGCTCACATAGACGTCGCCACCCTGAAGGCGAGGGGTGTTCAGGAAGAAGTGCACGACGACGTACTCGGCCGTGGTGGCATCGTCGTAGTCGTCGGCGCTGCGAAGCACGTAGGCGCCGTTCTGGTCCTCGATATAGGTATAGGCGTGCTGGGGCTGGGTGGCAAAAAGCGTGGCATGGTAGTAAGGTTCGAACCAGTCGATTTTATCAACGCCGACAGCGGTACGGTGCACGTCGAGTATCTCGAAGCGGTGGTACTCGCTGCCGCCGGGGAAGATGAGCTGGCGGTTGTGGGTGAACTCTATGCCGTTTGCCTTGCGCACGTTGGGCACAAGCCCCTCCACCCTGCTGTCCCATCGGCGGTTCTGCACGACGACGACCTTAAGCTCACGCTGAGGGTCGAACACGGGAAGGGCACCGAAGCCTACGGAGAGCGTCATCTGCTGATGGGCTCGGTTGAAGTCGATGTCGGTATTGCTGCTCAACCCAGCCACGATGCCTGCTTCCTTCTCGAAGATGCAGAAACGCGCTTCGAGCACGGGCGGGTCTTCATCGCGGTCGTCGTCCTCCTCGTAGATGCGGACGCGGTAGTTGCCGCTCAGGCGAAGCTGGAGTTCGCGATTGGGGATACGCAGCCAGTAGTGCGTATAGATTTGCGTGGTGTTGAAACTCTTCTCATAGTCCTCGATGAGCTGGTCGTTGAGGCCCTCAAGGAAGTCGCTCTCGAAGATGCCGTCCGTCGGCTCCCAATCCCAGTCACAATGGTCGATGTGATAAACATAGCGCTTGTAGTTGTGGCTCATCTCGTCCCATTCGATGTCGATGTGTTGCCTGCCTCCCAGGGGCATGAAGGGCGGCAGGGTCGGGTCGTTATCGACGGTCAGAGTAAGCGTCCGAACGTTCTCGTCGAAGATTTGCTGGGTTTGAGCGTGAAGAGTGAAGAGTGAAGCGTGAAAAACGAAGAAGACAATGAAGATGGAGCGGAGAATGTTCCCTCCTCCTTTGGAGGGGTTGGGGGAGGCTTCTTCACCTTTCAACACGGGCAACTGCCAATGGAACTTGACGGCAAGGATGCGAATGAGTATGACGCTGAAGGCGCTGAGCAGGGCGCTGATTTCCACGCTCAACCCGAGTTCCAGGCAAGCGACGTACGCCAATCCGCCAGCCACGCAGGCAAGAGCATAGATTTCGCTGCGGAAGATGAGGGGAACGTCGTTCATCAGCACATCGCGGATGATGCCGCCGCCAGCACCCGTCACGGCGCCCATCGTCACGGCTACCCAATAGGGATGACCGAAGGAAAGCGCTTTCTCCAAGCCCACGACGTTGAAGAGCGCAAGGCCGATGGTGTCGAAAATGAACCAAGTGTAGTTGTGGTGGATGATGTACTTGCCGAACATGCTGACGGCCAGCACGGCAAAGGCACAGCAGACGAAGTAGCTGCCATTCGTCATCCAGAAGGGATTGACGCCCAGCATGAGGTCGCGAATCGTGCCGCCGCCAATGGCCGTTGCCATACCAACAATCCACGCACCGAAGATGTCGAATTGCTTCGTGCTGGACAGACGTACACCAGAGATGGCAAAGGCAAAAGTGCCAATAAACTCGATGATGACGAACATGACGGGCAACCGCAACGTGTCCCCCATGTCCTGAAGAAATCTAAGCAACATGGCTCAACGTTGGACTATTCCGTCAGTCCTACTTTTGTCCATTCGTCGAGCAAAGTCTTTGCATCACGCATGGCGGTTTCGGCATCCACCTCATATTCCTGCTGCAAGAGGTCGGCCATCATCTCGGCCGTGAAATCCTTATCGACAATGTTTTTCCAGAGGTAGCTTGCCGATTCGTTGAGACTGATGACCTTGTTGAAGTCGATGTTCTCTCTGCCATAAGCCACGATAATGTGCTCGCCGCACACTTCGCGAAGTTCAAAACCTTTCCGTATTTTCATCTTTCATTTACTATTTAATCATTTACCAGAGCCTCTTCTCCCCTTGAGAGGGTCTCCTTTTTAACCTTTTAACTTTTTAACCTTTATACTATTGCCTTATAGATGAATAACAGGTACTTCCTCACGGGTCGCAATCTTCGCCATAATTTGATGCGGCGGACGAGCTTCGGGTCGTCGGCAGGAATGGTGCGACGCGGACGGATGTATTGCGTCACGACTCCGCTGACATCCTTCTCCGTGCAAAGCTCCACGCCGTGAACATTCCCGTCGCCTTGCAGGATAAGCTCATCGCCATGCTTCTCGATAATGCGGTGCAGGACATAATGCCCGGGAGCAATCTGCGCAAGAACCGCATCGCCGACGTTGTAACTGTCGCGCTTCTCAAGGAACACACGGTCGCGAGTGTGCTCGATGAAGGGACGCATACTGTATCCCTTCACGTAAATGGCATAGGGCTTACCTTCTCGCAACATCTGCGACACCTCGCCAAGCCAAGCATCGTTGGGCAACTCGTGGCGAGGCTGATTGGACGTCGTACCATTACGCTTCTGATAGCGTTTGCGCCAAGGCGTCAGCAAGATACGGGTCAGGCGTTTAACAGTATCCTTCATCCCTAATCCCTATTCTCTAATCCCTACGGCAATGGTGTCATGGCAAAGGATGGCCGCTTCCGCATTGGGCAAACAGCCAAGTTCGTACATGCCGACAATACGTATGAGTTCACTTATGCTGTCGCAAACCCCGTTATAGACGCGCTCGTCCCACTTCATGTTGCTCATGGCAGGAAGCAGGTTGCAGAAGGCTTCCACGGTAGAAAGCCTACGGATTGAGTTCTCTGGCCGTTGCTGGATGCGGACAATACCGCCCACGGGAGCTTGGACGTTGCGATAACAGCGTGTCTTGCCGCTCCACGGACTGCCATAGACAATGGCTTTTCCGTCGATGACGCGCACCACGGGATTGTCGTCGTTCATCAAGTCGCAACCCGGAATGTTGTCGTACCAGAGACGTGTGTGCGTGCTTTTGCCTGTTCCGCTCGGAGCAGTCATCAGGTAGCCTTTGCCTTCGCATCGGATAACGGAAGCATGCATGAGCATCGTCCCCATCTGGGCGGCGGCAAAGGCATACGCCATCATTAAGGCATTGTTCAACCCATAGTTGCGCTGAACCCATGTTTGGCCGAGGAGCGACACCTGGCAGGACGAGAAGTCGGCATTGCTGCGCATACGGCTGCAAAGCACATCATCGATGTCGTGAACGGCATACTGATAGCCACCATCAGGCATTCGATAGACACCGTAATTGCATCCGCCGCAATCAAACACACCTATCTCGTCGCCATCTTCTTTCCATTCGAGATGGTCGTCAATGGTCATCTCAAAGAGCACCTCGCCGGGTTTCTCCTCTAAACGGAAGGGCGCAAACGAGGGGATGAGCGAGTCATCGTTGGCAGAATCTACAAAGTTGACAGCAATTGCGTGTCCGCCAATCTTATAGTAGTAGCTGTTCATATTCAAATTATGACTTCTTTTTCCTTTTCTTGGAAGGCATGGGTTGCTCTTCAACCTCTATGTACTTTTCTGGCTTGAAGCGGAACATTCCTTGGTCAACCAGATGCATGCGAAACTCTTCGTTATGGGCATAACGCTTGTGCAAAGACAGGTAACGGCGTTCCATCTTCTTCTTGTTAGGGCTGAAAAAGACGCACGGCATGTAGGGCCCACCTTTATAGGTGGCTTCCAAATAGCGTTGCAGTTGGAAGGAATAGAGCTGACGGTCCATCAGGAACTTTGTCTTCTTCTCGATTGAAATGCTGTCAACAAGATGCATATCGGTGATAAAGACAGCGGAATCGACAAACGAGAAGGCCACACCTATCATATAGACAGGCCTTTGGACGACAACTTTCTTTGCTTCGAGCTGCCCGAGGGCAAGCAAGAGAAGCAGACATAAACAAACTATTGCCTTCAGAGAATTATTCTTCATTAGTATTTAGCATTTGCGCGTGCAAAGATACGAATAAGCAAGCGAAAAAACAAAATTTACTTGTCTTTTTAACCACAAATTGCACGAATTGGCAATGCCTTTATCAGCATTAGCCAGTTCGTGCAATTCATGGCTCAAGACAATCGACTTTTGGTCGTTTCTTATTACTCGTCGAGTTCAATCACATAGCTGACCTTACGTCCGCTCGGTGTGATTGCCTTTATCCAGAGGGTGCGGTCGGGACTTTGGTTAGCGCTCTTCACGGCTTCCTCCCAATCCTCTACGGTCTGCATCTTCTGGTCGTTGACTTGCAGGATGATGGTGCCCTTGCTGGCTCCCGCTGTCTTCATCTTGCCGTTGCGAATGGCATTGATAGTCAAGCCGTAGTTGATGCCGAGCGACTTCTGCTCTTCCTCGCTGAGAGGCTTAAGGTTGACGCCCATCTGGTCGAGGTCAACTTCTTCCATCACCTTCGTTGTGCCCTGCATGTTCCTCAAAGTCACATTCACTTTATGCTCCTTCTTGCCGCGCTTGTAGGTCAGGCTTACCTTGTCGCCGGGACGGTGCTGGGCGATGGCTTCCTGAAGCTCTGACATCTTGGTGACATGTTTCCCGTCAAGTTCGGTCACAACGTCACCCTTCTCCAGTCCTGCCTCTTCTGCAGCACTGGCATCGGCCACCTGGTTGACATAAACACCTTCCACGACGTCCACATCGGGGTCGTTGCCTTTTGCCTTCTCGCTGTCAATCCAATTCGAGACGTCCGTACCTGTCACGCCAAGGATGGCTCTCTGAACCGTGCCATAAACCTTGAGGTCGGCAACCACCTTATTCATGATGCTCGTTGGAATAGCAAAACCATAACCGCTGTAGCTGCCCGTTTGGCTGTAAAGCATTGCATTGATGCCCACCAGTTCGCCTTTCTCGTTGACAAGTGCGCCGCCACTGTTGCCGCTGTTGATGGCAGCATCGGTCTGGATGAAGCTCTCGATGTTGTTTGCTCCGAGCGAACGTGCCTTGGCACTCACGATGCCGGCAGTCACGGTGCTCGTCAAGTTGAAGGGATTGCCCACAGCCAATACCCATTGCCCGAGCTTCAGTTCGTCGCTATTGCCAATCTTGATGGCAGGCAGATCCTTCGCGTCAATCTTGATGAGCGCAAGGTCAGTAGTGGCGTCGCAGCCGATGATACGACCTTTGAATTCGCGGTTGTCGTTCAGCTTCACCTCAATCTCATCGGCCTCGCCAACCACATGGTTGTTCGTCACGATGTAGCCGTCCGTAGAGATAATCACACCGCTGCCGGCGGCATGACGGTCGGGCTGCTTGAACTCGCGCTGCTGAGGCTGACGACCGCCGAAACCGAAGAAGTCGCCAAAGAAGTCGCTGAACGGGTCTTGCACCTGCACACGCTGCGTCTTGCCCGTCTGCGTTACCTTTATATATACTACAGAGCCCACCGTGCTCTCTGCTGCCGTAGTCAAATCGACCAATCCTGCCGTAGCCGCTACGGAAGTCGGCATGGCCTGAGCTGGCTGATCCATGAAAGGCTGATTGTTTGCTACCGTGCTTCTTACCACAGCACCTGTCACTGCACTGCTGCCCAAAACCAGAGCAACGGCGCCAATCCAATTCTTAGTTGTCTGTTTCATAGTTATCTTATTTTCTACATTTATTTATTGACTTAATTCTCATTCTCACGCTGCAAAGATAAATACATTTACACTTACATTGTATCTTTCATTTTCAACTTTTCACCCTTTTGGGCTTATTCTTAACGGTTCTTAAACTGGAGCAAAACGATTTTCACATTTATTGTCTGTCATCGTCTGGCATAGCCGTTGCCGCCGGAGCTCCACTGCCCTTGCTTACATTTCTACAAATAATGTGCCAAAGGTTTTATTGCTGTACGCAAAGTGTTCTTTGGCGCAAGGGCAGACTTTTAGCGGACACCAATAACCAGACCCTCTCGGTTTTGACATAACAGCTTAAGGGCATTCGTTGCATGGTCATGTACTTGCAATTGCATGGTCATGTACTTGCAATTGCTTGTACATGAACAAGCAATCAACGCGCCATGCGAAGTTGAGTGGAAAGCAAGAGAAAGGGGAGTCAATAAATGTTCTATGACCCCCCTTTCGGTTTTTCATTCTTTGGCAGAAAAAGTTTCAAAGGTGCCGTCGTCATAAAACACCCGGATTTCCACGATGCGGCGCGACGGTTTGTCAAGTTTTTTCGCATCCATGGCAGGATATGGCGTATGATGGGGCGTCTGCTGAGCGCCTGTAAGCTGATCCATAAAACCAAGCTGTATGGGAATGCCACCAGCTTGAGATGAAGAGGCAGGAACACTTCCTTCGCCAGGCTCTGCCTGTTGGGGTTCTGTGGGTGGCGTGACGAACATTTCTCCCTTGCCGTCGATCAGCCAACCGATGTTGACCTCCGGAAAACGTTCGTGAATGTTGTTCACTATATTGAGCGTCGGATTTGTTCTCCCGCTGAAGATACTCGAGAGGGAACCTTCCGATATACATATCTCGGCCGCAAAATTCTTCTGCGACATTCCCATGCTTTTCATAAGAGCACTGATGCGATCCTTCATAATTTTATGGGCTACGATAGCGTTTGGGTTGCTGTTTAGGTTTCTAAATCGACTGCAAAGGTACGAAAAAGGATTCAATTTTCAAAACTTTATCTTTATAAATTCAAAGCAAAAACGTGTCTTTATGTTTGCAAACGTGCAGTTTACATTCCAAAACTCAAAGAGTGCCCCTGAGATGTCGCTTTATCCAAAGCACGCTATGTGCCACAAAATCAGATTAAAGCAGTTTTGTTTCATAAAGTTCCACAATCTTTTGGGTTTTAATAGGCAACGAGTGTTGGCGTGCAAAGATTCAGGAGGAAAATCCCCGAGAAACGACACCAAACGCTTCTTGTGTGCAATTATTCGGTTCCTTTGTTTTAATTATTCTTGATTACAGGCTGGCTTTTAGCACGATATGGAGAAAAAGAATTTGCGCATAACTTTTCGTTTGATTATGCAAAGATGCTTGTTTTGCTTTTGAATTGTAAATTTACAAACACAAACCACCCTTCGTTGTGTATAGAAGTTTTGTAGATTCCGTTTCGCCATTGTTTCTTTTTGTATGGGAAACGGGGAATTTACATTTGCAAATCGAAAGAAGCGGAAAAGGCCTGAACGGACAGGAAAAACGACGAAAACGAAGCAAAATGAAGATTTAGGCCGTCTTTCGTGCCGAGGGCAGGCGCGGAAAAATCTACGCGATTCTCAGAAGGTCACTACCCCACATAAAGCGTTTTGTTTCAGTCCGTAATGGGCGAAAAAAGGGGTAAGGAAATGATGGCCGAAAAAATGAAAATCAGTGCAAAATGAAGAAGATTAAGTCCTGAAGAAGCTCTTCGTGGGGTGTTCTTACGCCCCCCACTCCCTTACTTTGGGCATCAGTTTTGCGAATTTCACTCAAAATTTGCATGACCTTTACGCCAGAGTAGTTTTTCCGGGC
This sequence comes from uncultured Prevotellaceae bacterium, assembly GCA_946415695.1. GTDB lineage: Bacteria > Bacteroidota > Bacteroidia > Bacteroidales > Bacteroidaceae > Physcousia. The sequence goes on from CAMKTM010000040.1 coordinate 9,034, forward strand.
AGGACTGATGTCCATGCGAACCTTCCATTCGCTCTTGCCGAGCCAGGCTGCTATGCCGGCATCCGTCTTCTGGGGAGCATAATAAGCAAGCATGACGTCGGAAAAAAATGTAAACAAATTTGTCAGTGTTTTGCCGATGAAGAAGCTGCGTGGATTGCCTTGATAGTATTTGACGATTTGGTTGGCGCGGAAGATGTTTCGCTGTGCCAGGGCAGACGTCAGCTCGAAGTCGTTGAAGTCCTTGCTCATGCCGGTCAGTTCTTCCACAAGTCCTGTTCCCACCACCCTATTGCCTTTTGGCAGCGCGATGAGCAGTTTGTCCATCTCCGTGGTCAGGCGGCTGAGGTCGGAACCCACGTGTCCGGCCAGCATTTGAATGGCCTGGGGTTCGATATCGACGCCTTGTTGACGAAAATACTGAGTGATGAATGGCGGAAGTTGGTTGTCGTAGAGCTTCTTGCTCTCGAAGATGACTCCGGCCTGCTGAATGGCCTTTGCGGCCACTTTGCGTGCATCGAGCTTCCCATGTTTGTGGCAGAAGATGAGCACCGTCGAGGGTGTGAGGTGCGAGAGGTAGGCCTCGAGGCCCTCAAGCGAACGTATTGCCTGTGCTTCACGCACAAGGACCACGCGCCGCTCGGCCATCATCGGATAGGCATGGGCCAGTTCTATGACTTTATCTATATCTGTCTCTGCGCCATAGACGATGTCAAGGTTGAAGTCCTTTTCGTCCTCACTTAGCACGGCATCCACTATTGCGTCGCTCAGTTTGTCGATGTAATAGTCTTCCTCGCCCATCAGATAATAGACGGGGGCAAAGTTTTTTGCCTTGACGTCGCGCAGGATGCTGTCGTATGTGATGCCGCTTGCTGCCATATATATAAAAGGTGAAAAGGTGAAAAATTGAAAAGGTGAAAAGGTGAAAGGGTGAAAAAGTGGAAACTTGAAAAGGGGAAAGGGTGAAGGATTGAAAGGGTGAAATGGTTTTTATTTTTTCGCCTTTTCTCCTTTTCTCCTTTTCACCTTTTCTTTTAGTAGTCGAATTTCAGGTGTCGGACGGTTTTCTTCTCCTGTTTAATCATTTCGAGTGCCTGGATGCCGATGTTCATGTGGTTGACCACATAGCTTACCGTCACTTGTCGGTCGCTTTCGCTGGTCTTCACGCCTTCGGGCGTCATGGGGTTGTCGCTGACGAGGAGTAGTGCTCCCGTCGGGATGTGATTGGCGAAGCCACAGGTGAAAAGCGTTGCCGTCTCCATATCTACAGCCATTGCCCTCGTGGACTTCAGGTATTCCTTGAACTTGTCATCGTGTTCCCAGACGCGGCGGTTCGTCGTATAGACGGTGCCAGTCCAGTAGTCGAAGCCGAGGTCGCGAACCGCACTGCTGACGGCACGCTGGAGCATGAATGCAGGCAGTGCCGGCACTTCGGGCGGGAAGTAGTCGTTGCTCGTACCCTCCCCTCGTATGCCGGCAATGGGCAGTACGAGGTCGCCGCGCTGCGTCTTCGACGAGATGCCGCCGCATTTTCCCAGGAAGAGGCAGGCCTTCGGACTGATGGCGCTCAGCAGGTCCATGATGATGGCGGCGTTGGGGCTTCCCATGCCGAAGTTGATGATGGTGATGCCGTCGGCCGTGGCGCAACGCATGTTCGAGGTGTACTCGGGTTTCTCTATGCCGAAATTGTCGCAGAAGATGTCCACATAGTTGTTGAAGTTCGTCAGCAGAATGTACGAGCCGAACGCTTCAAGCGGCATTTGTGTGTATCTTGGCAACCAATTCTCAACAATTTCTTGTTTTGTCTTCATCTTTTATGTAATTTTGCAGCAAAGTTACGAAAAAATGAAGAATGAAGAATGAAGAATGAAGAATTATTTTTCAATTTGAGGCATAATGGACACTCTTAACCTTCCGCAGGCAGCGCTTAAAATCATCTCAAAGGACGGAAAGCAGCAAGTTTTCGACATTTTGAGGCGGAAATATGTGGCATTGACGCCCGAGGAGTGGGTTCGCCAGCACTTCGTCCACTACCTGATTTCCGCAAGAGGCTTTCCGGCCGAGTGCATCGGCAACGAAGTGTCCATCACGCTGAACGGCACACGGAAGCGATGCGACACGGTCGTCTATGGCCGAAACGCCGAGCCGATAATGATTGTGGAATACAAGTCGCCACAAGTGGAAATCACCCAGCAGGTGTTCGACCAGATAAGCCGATACAACATACGGTTGAAGGTGAAGTGGATCATTGTTAGCAACGGGCTGCAACACTACTGCTGCCGCATCGACTACGAAAGCGGCACCAGCCGGTTCCTCAAGGACATCCCCTCATACAGCGACATCCTGGAGGCATAGACGCATTTCCTCACCCCGGGGAATGAACATGAACATCTAAAGACACGAAAGGGACGAATAAAACATATTATTGGTGTTCAGGGAAATTCGGCCTGTCAGGCCGAATTTACCGGGCAGCATTATAAAAAAACGAGGCACGCTCTTATTGCCAACGAGGCACGCTCTTATTGAAATAAGGCCACGCCATTGTTGTTTTTTACGTTCAATGTTTCGTCTTTTCAACTTTTCTTTGTAAATTTGCAGAGCGTTCGCGCATTAAAAGCCCGCCTTGGCGATTATACGCATCCAAGGTTGGGCAAAAAACAGCCTCAGCGGAGGTGTACTCGATCTTATTGGCAAATAACATAGCGTTGACTATTATTCAAAGTGTTCCGAAACTTGCAGGTAGAAAGAACATAGAAAGATAATAATGGACGCGCTCACTGTCTTAGTGGGCGTTTTCCTGTTTCTTTCTATAGGTTTCCTGCAAGTACCTGGAACACTGAATGGGGATTCGTCCACTTTTTGTGTCCGTACAAGGTACTTGCAGGAAACATTTGTTTTGATGGCTCGACGCATTATAACGTTTTAACTTTCTAACCTTTTAACCTTATAATGCTATGGCTAAATCGTTAATCGAAGAGCTGCCGCGCATCGTGAGCGAGGGCAGACGGGAAGCCGCACAGATACTGGAGCGGCTGAGTAGTGGCACACAGATTGGGCTTCAGACCAACGAACTGGTGTTGCCAAGTAAGGACGTAAGCGGACTGTTCCGAGGCTGCACGCCGCAGATACCCAATGCCTTCAACCTTGCGGGAGGCACTGGCAATGGCGACGGCTGGATGAACCGCCTCATCTATGGCGACAACCTCCTGGCCATGCAAGCACTCCTTGCAGGCGACGCCCAGACAGGACTACCTTCCCTTCGCGGCAAAGTGGACCTCATCTACATCGACCCACCTTTCGACTCCAAGGCAGACTACCGCACAAAGATTTCCCTCCCAGGCACAGACATCCAACAGAAGCCTACAGTCATCGAACAGTTTGCCTATGCAGACACTTGGGAAGAGGGGACTATATCGTATCTGAAGATGTTATGTCCTCGTATCTTGTTAATGAAAGAATTATTAGCAAATACAGGAAGTCTATATGTTCATATTGATTGGCATGTAGGAGCTTACATGAAAGTCCTTATGGATGAAATCATGGGAAAAGAGGATTTTGTAAATGAAATCATATGGCATTACGAAGGTCCTCAATCACCAAGCCCTGTCAAGTTCGCAACAAAGCATGATACAATATTGCGCTACAGCAAGGATATCACATCAACGTTGGTTAATGAACTATATTATTACGAAGAGGAACCTTTCAATCCAACCAAATATTCCTTGGATGAGGATGGTAGATATTTCTATACAATTCCTAAAGGCGATTATACCGATGAAAGTATACGTAGACTAGATGCCGAAGGGAAGATTCTTTGGAATAAAAATGGAAATGCAAGAATAAAAAAGTTTCTTGAGTTGTCTTCTGATGGGACAAAAATGCTCAAGAAAAAGAAAATTCAGGATGTTTGGGAAATTACATCGCTTGGTCTTGCAGCAGGTTCTAAAGAAAATACTGGCTACGCCACTCAGAAGCCCGAAGCCCTCCTTGAACGTATTATCAAAGCCTCTTCGAATCCAGGCGACCTTGTCTGCGACTTCTTCGGAGGGAGCGGCACGACGGCGGCTGTGGCGGAGCGTCTGGGCAGGCGATGGATTACCTGCGACATCGGCAAACCTGCTTCCCTCGTCATGCGCAAACGCTTCATCGACCAAGAGGTGAAGCCCTTCCTCTATCAGAGCATCGGCGACTATCAGAAGGAAGCCTTCCGAAACAACAAACGCTACAAGCACGTGGGCGACCTCAGCCAAGTGGTCTTGGGATTGTATGGCGCTCTACCCTTCACGCCCGAACAGACCAACGACCGCAGCTTCGGATATATTAAAGGTACGCGCACGCTCGTGATGGCCGACTCGCCCAACCGCCTCACCACAGCCGCCACCATCCGCAAAGCCGTCGAGGCAAAGGCATCGTTACTGGGCGGCGACTGGGAGAAGGTCGTCGTGCTCGGCTGGAACTTCGCCTTCGACATCTCGCAGGCCATACAGAAGTACGCCGACTCGAAGGTCGAGGTGCTCGTCATCCCGCCCGACCTCCTCGACAAGCTCGCAAAGAAAGGCTACAGGAAGCTCATCGACGACCGCTCCGTCCGCTTCTCATCCCTGCAATACCTCGTGGCAAAGCCCGTCGCCGTCACAAGGCAGGGAGAGAACGATGAACTCGACATCGAACTGGAGAACTACGTCCTGCTCTCGCCCGACAACATCCCGCTCGACGACAAGGACAAGGCTGCGCTACAAAAGGTGATGAACGACGACCCGCTCTCGCTCATCGAGTACTGGAGCATCGACCCCGACTACGACGGACAGACCTTCCGCTCCACCTGGCAGGACTACCGCGAGAACACCGCCAGCGACAACGACCCGCTCCACTGCGTCTATAAGACACGACTCCGCGTCCCGCACAAAGATTCACGCCAAGTGTGCATCAAGGCAGTGGATGTCTTCGGCTTCGAGAGTCAAGTGGTAGAAACAATTCATAATTCATAATTCATAATTCACAATTCATAGTAATGAATACAAACAATATAACTCCATCGCTCGAGCTGGCAAAGCGGCTGAGCGAGGTGGTGAACGAAGCCTGGGCGAGTGGTGAAC
>CAMKTM010000041.1 GCA_946415695.1 uncultured Prevotellaceae bacterium
CATTATTTAATCGCCCAAAAACAAGGCAATAGGTTCTAAATTCATCCAAAGAGAAAAATTCTCACTCTTTTTATTGCGCATTCAGGAAACAAGTTGTATCTTTGCACAAAAGTGAAACACGCATAACCTAAACATTAAGAACATGAAGATACCACAGAAATGCAGCGATGTCACCGAAGCATTTGCCGACGAATGGTACGTGGGACTGCCCATCCGCCCGCTTCGCAACATGGACGCTAAGAACACACGTCAGCATCTTGCCGTCAAGCTTTTAGGCAACAAGGACGCCGATCCCATGGAAATCACCAAGGCCTGGCTCGCCCTGCCTCCGCAAAAGAAGTGCGCCATCTGCTGGCACATGACGGGCCATCACGACGCAGCCTTCGTGGAAGACACCGACAAACCGAGCTACACGTAAAAAAGGGGTGAGAGAAATCCTTTGCATCAACGACCACATCGACGACTTCGGCGAAAAGCAGACCGAGAGGCTCATCGCCTCGCTGCCTGCGTGGCGATGCGAAACGGCACTGCGCTATAAGCACCTGCAGGGCAGGCGAGAGTGTGCCGTGGGCTATATAGAGTTCCTGCGCGGCCTTCGGCTCTGTTTTGGCATAGACGGAATGCCCGCTTTTGCCTACAATGAGCACGGGAAGCCTTACCTCGTTGCCCATCCTGGCATCCACTTCAGCATCAGCCATTGCAAAGAGGCGGTGGGGTGCCTTGTGGCAGACAGACCTTGCGGACTGGATATAGAACGCATCCGGAAGGCAAAGGAAGACCTCGTCCGCCATACGATGAGCCCCGAGGAAGCGGAAACCATCTTCTGCGACCCTTTTCCCGACCTTGCCTTTACACGCCTTTGGACACAGAAGGAGGCTGTCCTGAAGTTGATAGGCACAGGCATCGTTGACGACCTTCATCATGTCCTTTCCCCTAAAAACTTAACCGGCATCTCCCTGAAAACCACAGAGAACCCTTATAAAGGTTATATCTTTACAACAGCCATCGAGACAAACAATTAATCAGGACAAATCAAGGGGAGGTAATGAGTTTATGGAGTTATACAAGCCAACTCCCCTAAATCTTTAACTCCTATTTTTACAACCGCCTTTACTATCGTCTTTAACTCCCTTAACTCCTATTACTCCCTTAACTCCTTTAATTCCCTTAACTCCCCTATGAAGAACCATCTCCTGCTTTTGATAGCATTCTTCCTGTCTGTACTCGTACAGGCGCAGGCAGTACCCAACAAGGAAAAGAAATGGGCGTGGCTGGGCTTCGAGCGTCCGGCAGGGGCAAACCCGATTGTCAAACCCAATACGACGAGCCGCTTCTTCTGCCCAATGTGGGGTAGGGTGGCTCAATGGGAGAACAGCGAGACGTTCAATCCCGCTGCAACCGTTTTCAACGGAGGCATAGCCCTCTTGTATCGCGCCGAGGACAACATAGCCAAAGGCATCGGCTCAAGGACATCGCGCATAGGCTATGCCTTCAGCGAGGACGGCATCCACTTTCAGCATCATGGCGCTCCAGTCCTTTTCCCCGGAGGCGACGAATGGACAGACTTCGATGCCCCTGGAGGCTGCGAAGACCCGCGTGTCTGCATGACAGAAGACGGACTCTACGTAATGACCTACACCAGCTGGAACCACAAGTTGGCGCGCTTAAGCGTAGCCACAAGTCGCGACCTTGTGCATTGGACGAAACACGGCCCTATCTTCTCCGACGAACATAAAGGACAACTCAGCAAGGGCTATTCAAAGTCCGGCTCCATCGTGACAGAGATAAAAGGCGGGCGGCAAGTCATCGCTCGCATCAAGGGCAAATACATGATGTACTGGGGCGAGAACTTCGTCAACATAGCCACCAGCGACGACCTTATCCATTGGACGCCGATGCTGGCACCCGACGGCAAGCTGCTTCATGTCATGGACACACGCAAAGGGTACTTCGACAGCCAGCTCGTGGAATGCGGTCCGCCAGCCATCAAGACCAAGAAAGGCATCATGCTCTTCTACAACGGCAAGAACCGAGGCGGAGAGAACGGCGACAAACGTTTCGCTTCAGGCGCCTATTGTGCAGGACAGGCCCTCTTCTCACTGAAAGATCCGACACAACTCCTCGACCGCCTCGACGAACCTTTCTTCTATCCCGAAGATGACTTCGAAAAAAGCGGACAATACCCTTCTGGAACAGTCTTCGTAGAAGGCCTTGTACCCTATAAGGGAAAGTGGTTCCTTTACTATGGATGTGCCGATTCGTTCGTCGGAATGGCCATTTACGACCCAAAGAAAGCCAATAATCGTTAAAAAACGTCTCCAAAGCACTTTTTCTGCATGACATATTTGGCGGAGTAAGCAAAAAATAATAATTTTGCGCCTTGATATGAGTAATAGCCGATTTAAGTACTTGCTCCTTTCCCTTTGCTCTCTGCTTCTTGTTTCTTGCAGTGAGTATTCTTCTGTGCTCAAGACAAACGACTACGAGTACAAATACGAGGCAGCCAAAGCACTCTATGCCGCCGGTCATGCTCGGCAGGCAGCAGAGATATTCAGTATGCTGCTGGCTCCGCTGAAGGGAACTGCTTACGGAGAAGAGAGCCTCTATATTCTGGGCGAAGCAAACATGAAAGCAAGAGACTACGAATCTGCCGCCATGTTCTTCAAAAAGTACTATCAGGCATACCCTAAAGGCCCTTATATGGAAATGTCCCGCTTTAACAGCGCTTATGCACTCTATAAGCAGACACCCGACGTCCGCCTCGACCAAACGAGCACGATGGAGGCCATTACCGAATTCCAGAACTTCCTGGATTACTGTCCCCACACAAACCTTAAGGCACATGTCCACGAAATCATCTATGCTCTGCAGGACAAGCTTGTAAAGAAGGAGTACCTTTCTGCCAAGCTCTACTTCGATTTGGGCACTTACCCGGGAAACGCCTCTTCCAATGGTGGCAGTAACTACGATGCTTGCGTCGTAACGGCTCAGAATGCCCTGAAAGACTATCCCTATGCCTCTGCCGACCTCCGCGAAGACCTTTCCATCCTCATTCTGCGTGCCAAGTTCCATTTGGCGCGGAAGAGTGTCGAGAACAAGCAAATGGACCGTTTCCGTGAAGCCATCGACGAGTATTATGCTTTCCAAAACGACTACCCGGAAAGCAGATATGCCAAAGAAGCCAAGTCCATGTTCGATTTCTCCAAACGCTTCGTGGCAAAGGGAGAACAACCTCTGAAGTACAAATGGAGAGCATCCTACGACAACGACATTGAAGCGGAGGATGGAAAAAAAGAAAAGACAGAAGACAAAGATTAGAAGAAATATAAATTGCAAACAGTCAAACAGTAAATAAATAAGATGGATTACAAGAAAACCACAGCACCCAACGACACGGTGAACAGAGACCCCATGAGCCTCTGCGAAGAGACTGGCAACATCTACGAAAGCGTCGTTATTATCGGCAAACGTGCCAATCAGATTTCTGCCGACATTAAGCAGGAACTGAGCAAGAAGCTCTCCGAGTTTGCCAGCACACAGGACAATCTGGACGAAGTGTTCGAGAATCGTGAACAGATAGAAATCAGCCGCTACTACGAAAAGCTTCCTAAGGCAACACTTATCGCTACACAGGAGTTCATCGACGGCAAAATTTACTATCGCAATCCAAGCAAAGAAGCAACTCTGCTCGATTAAGCTGATCTCTGGCTTGGTCAAGTAGTTTCACACTCGACAAATGTTACAACGCATACAAACTCTTTATCTGCTCGCAGCCTTTGCTCTTTGCATAGGCTGCCTTTGTTCACCTGTTGCACACTTCACAGCCATCGAAAGCTATAACCAGACCGATGCCTCGAATCTTTTAGGCTATGAACAAGTGGACATGTATAATCTTTGGCTTGTATCCTCAGAAGGCAAACACTTGTTCTATTTCTGTCCGATACTAATGGCCATTCTTGTCATTACGTCAGCCTTGATCTTCCTGGACATTTGGTTATACAAGCGTAGAGCTTTGCAGATGCGCGTTGCCTCATTTAGCATGATATTGCTTGTGGCCTGGTATGTTGTGTATGGCATCATTTCCTTCCAACTAACTTCGGAAATGCAGTTTTGGCGTCCTTATTGGACAGCGGCCCTTCCTTTAGCGGCCCTTATTCTGCTCTACCTCGCATTTCGCGGCATTATGAAGGACGAGAAGCTTGTCCGTTCCCTTGACCGCCTTCGCTGATTCGCTTGCAAAACTTCACTACGGTGCGGATGACGAGATAGTTTGTCACCGCACTGATGCCAACCGTGGGAACGTAGGCAAGGGAATCCTTCATGCCAAGCAGTTCTACGAAAAGCGTCATGAGTCCCATACGAACCACAAAGAGGTTGAACATGTGTGCACCGATGATGCCTATTAGGCTTTGTAGAGAAGGCTCCGTACGAAAAGTCCAATGGACAGTGAGAAGATAATTGACGCTTAAGGAAACGAGATAGCCGGCGGCAAGCGCCACCTGGTAGGGAGCAATAAGGCGCACTGCATAGAACACGGCTGCGTCAATCATCATACATGTCCCGCCAACAATGCAGAAGCGAACGAACTGACGCAATTCGCCATATAAGAATCGATTGTTCAACATTTACCTTATCGGGCTCATTCCACCTGAAGAAAGGTTAGGCAGTTCTTTTCTTGAACTTCTTGAAGCGGAGACGTATGACGCCGAAAAGGGCTTCGCTGAAAATGCCGCCAGACATCTTGCTTGTGCCTTGCTCGCGATTGACAAAGACAACAGATACTTCTTTTATTTTGAAGCCAAGCCGTAGAGCCGTGTATTTCATTTCTATTTGGAAGGCATAGCCTTTGAAGCGGACTTCGTCGAGGCAAATAGTCTCCAACACCTTCCGCGACCAGCAAACAAAACCTGCTGTCGTGTCGCGAAGGGAGATTCCAAGTATGGTGCGGACGTATGCAGATGCATAATATGACATGAGGACGCGGCCTATAGGCCAGTTCACGACGTTTACGCCCGTAATGTATCGGCTGCCGACGGAAACGTCATAGCCTTCATCGTGGCAGGCTGAATAAAGACGCGGCAAATCGCTGGGAGCATGGCTGAAGTCGGCATCCATCTCGATGGCATAATCGTAGCCGTTCTTCAACGCCCATTTGAATCCACAGATGTATGCTGTGCCAAGTCCTAATTTCCCGGAACGTTCTATCAAGTGAACACGTCCTGAAAACTCATTTTCCATAAGACGCTTCACTATGGCGGCTGTCCCGTCGGGGCTGCCGTCGTCAATGACGAGAATGTCGAAAGTTTTTTCCAACGAGGTGACGGCTCGGATGATGGCTTCGATGTTCTCCTTCTCGTTGTATGTCGGGATTATAACTATGGTGTCGCTTTTCATAATTGGACTCTTTCTGCTTTAAGTTGTTCGCCCATGAAAACGGTTGCTTTTGCTTCGAAAGCTTCCGCTTGTTCTGTGGTAAGGAAGCGTGTCGCTCCGCCTGTAGTGATACGTTCTGCCATATCGGGATGGCGGTAGAGATAGTTCTGAAGGCTTTGCGCCACATAGCTTCCTTGCTCAATGACAGTTACATCTTTTGGCATGTACTGACGAATCTTGCCAAGCAGCAAGGGATAGTGAGTGCAGCCAAGTATGACACTGTCGATGAGCGGGTCGCGATGGAGAAGATTCTCTATGCGTTGCCGGACAAAATAGTCTGCTCCGGGGCTATCGTATTCTTCGTTCTCTACCAATGGCACCCACATTGGGCAGGCTTCGCCAGTCACTTGGATGTCAGGATTGAGCTTGGCAATCTCCAGTTCGTATGTACGGCTGCGTATGGTTCCCGGTGTGGCCATGATGCCTACATGCCGACTCTTCGAAATGTTTCCCACGACTTCGACGGTGGGGCGTATCACGCCCAGGACGCGGCGCTGCGGGTCTATCTTCGGCAGGTCGTTTTGCTGAATGCTGCGCAGAGCCTTTGCCGATGCAGTGTTACAAGCCAAAATCACCAAGTGGCAACCCTGCCCGAACAGGTATCGGACAGCTTGAAGCGTGAACTCATAGACAACGTCGAAGGAACGAGTGCCGTAAGGAGCACGGGCATTGTCGCCAAGGTATAGGAAGTCATACTGCGGCATCATCTTCCGAATCTGCCGCAGGATAGTCAGTCCACCATAGCCTGAATCAAAGACTCCTATTGGACCTGCATCTTTTTCCATTTATTATTAACCTGTTTAACGAGAGTCTGACGAAATATCTTAAGAGTTGTTGTTGCTCGTTTGGGAGGTGACAATGTCACGGATTCGCTGTTCCTGCCGAAAACCATCCTACGGCTCTGTTTCAATAACCCTGTGGCCTTATTCCAATAAAGGCGTGCCTCGTTGGCAATAAAGGCGTGCTTCGTTGACAAACATGGCGTGCTTCGTTGACAAACATGGCGTGCCTCGTTTTTGGGGATGGCGTGCGACGGTTCCTTTTTCCCCATCGAACTCACGTTAAATTACTCTCCGGAAGTGGTGGTCTGTGTGGTAGTTGTCAGGCCAAGTTTCTTGCGGACAAGGTCTGTCACATCGACACCTACAACGGGGTTGATGTAGGGACAATTGTTATCGTCTGTGTTAAGGATGAAGCCGTAGCCGTATTCCACGCCAATTTCAAGCAAGACACTGTTCAGGCGTTTGTAAGCGTCTTGCATGAGGTCCTTTTCTGCTTGTGCAATAAGTTTCTGTGACTTCATGCGGAAAGAAACTCCGGCATCCATAAGTGTCTGCAGTTCAGCTTGACGCTTTTGCATGATGGCTTGTGGAAAGTCCTTTTGGCCTTGCAGGAAATCTACGAACTTGTGCTGGAATTCCTCTTCGCCTTTCTGTGCCTCTGCCTCATACTTGGCCTTCAGGGCAGCCAGGTCTTCCGTGGCTTTGGCATATTCCGGCAACTCCTTTAGAACTTGTTCGTAACTGACGTATCCGAATTGTATCTGTGCCGAACTTGCAATGCAGAAAAGCAAGAGCGGGAGGATGAAAGAAAAGCGTTTCATAGACTTTTATTCTTCAACGTTTAAGTTTAATTTCTTACCGTTTGTTGACCTTTACTGAATGCCCAATTCCTTCTTCACCTGTTCGGTGATGTCAGTGCTTAGGGTTGAGCTGACAAAAGGAATGACGCCAGAACTGGTGTCCACGATATAGATGTAGCCTCCCTCTTCACCAAGCTTCTTGACTACAGTCAACACTTTCTCGCTGATGGCATTCATCTTTTCGGTCTGTGCTTTCTGCAAGGCAGCCTGATTGTCCTGATAGGACTGCTGCAGACGAGTGTAGAGGTCGTTCAGTTCTTGTTCGCGGCGCTGACGTACGTTCTCCAAGAGGTTAGCCTGTTCCTTCTGGTACTCTTCGCTTTTCTTCTGTAACTCGTCCTGCATGAGTTTCATGTCGTCCTCATACTGCTTTTGCATAGCCTGCATTTCTTCCATTGCAGTGGTATATTCCTTCATCTTGGGAATGATGTCTGCGGTGTTGAAGTGTGCGAACTTCTGAGCGAAAAGGCTCAGGGGAGCCATCAAAGCGATGGCAATCAAAAACTTTTTCATAATACTTTTCGTTGTTTATTGGTTTGTTGTCTGTAATCTGTTTAATTGTATCCTAATTTGGTGAGAACTTCGTTGGAGATGTCAATCTTCGGACTTGCGAAGATGATGCCTGCATCGCTTGCACGGTCCAGGACAAGGCTGTAGCCTTTGCGGTCGCATATCTCCTTGACGGCATTGTAGATTTCCTCTTGAATGGGAGCCATCAGGCTTTCGCGCTTCTTGAAGAGTTCACCTTCCGGCCCGAAGTACTTCTTTTTCAGCTCGGCAGCTTCCTTCTCCTTTGCCACAATGGTTTCCTCGCGTTTGGTTTTCTGTTCTTCGCTCAAGAAAACGGCTTCCGACTGGTAGTTCTTGTATAGGGTTTGTGCTTCGGTGGTCAGTATATCGACTTCAGCCTGCCATTTCTTGCTTACTTGATTAAGTTGTTCGTTTGCACGCTCATAGGCGGGAATGTTCTTCAGGATGTAGTCCATATCGACCAAGACGAACTTTTGTGCCCAGATTGTTGAGCTGCCAAGCAGCATCAGCATTGCAATCAAAATCTTCTTCATAGTAGTTTGCTCTTAAATAAATATAATAATGTATAAAGCGTTTCGGTTAGAATTCTTGTCCGAGGATGAAATGGAAGTGGCTTCCTGCATAGGTCTTGCTGCCGAACACTTTGTCGAAGCCGTAAGCCCAGTCAATGCCGAGCAGGCCCACCATAGGCAGGAAGATACGGACACCGACTCCGAGAGAGCGTTTCATGTCTATCGGATTAAAGTCTTTAATGTTGTTCCAGGCATTGCCGCCCTCGGCGAAGGCAAGGCCATAGATGTTTGTGCTGTTACTCAGGATGATAGGATAGCGCAGCTCCACCGTGAAGCGGTCATAGGCATAGCCCGCCTCGCCTCTTGGCGTCAGCGAACCGTTGTCGTAGCCGCGCATGCCGATGGTTTCGGTGGCATAGTTCGTACTGTAGCCGCTGGTTCCGTCTCCGCCGACATAGAAGGTTTCAAAGGGCGAGCGCTTGTCCTTGTTGAAATGTCCCAAAATACCAAATTCAGCACGAGCCATCAGGACAAGGCTTTTGCTGCCGCCCGTCAATGCAATGAAGGTACGAGCCTTGAACTTCCACTTGTGGTATTCTATCCAACGGTACTTCTCCTGCATCTCCTTGTTGTAGGTCGCACTGCTGCTGTTCGTGGCCAAACTGGCATAGTCCTTATTCGAGAAAGCGCTATAGGGAGGGGTCACAGAGACACTCATTAATACCTCAGAACCCTTTCGGGGATAAATCTGGTTGTCAGTACTGTTGCGGCTCAGCGTCAGGCTAAGGTTGATGTTGTTGCAATTGCCGTTGGACATGAGGAAGTACTGCCAGTTCTTGAGCATATATCGTTGATAGCTCAATTCAGCGGAGAACGTGAACCAGTCATCGGGCCAGCGCAAGCGCTTACCCCATCCGATTGACATACCGAAGAGCATCACATATTTGTCCGGGTCGTAGTAGTTCTCGTAATAATTGTAACTATTGTTGCCGTAGCCATATAGATAGCTGTTCATGTAGTTGTTGTAGTAAGCGGAGTTATAGTAGTTGTCGCTAACATCCGTTTGCTTCGAGAAAAAGGCATTCAAGCTGAAATTGTTGGGACGTTTTCCGCCGAACCAAGGGTTCATGTAGCTTATGCTGTAGGACTGATAGTAGCGTCCGTTAGTTTGTCCATTGATGCTGAGCGTCTCGCCGTTACCCATTGGCATGACACCTCTGCGCAAACCATTCTTGCTGAAAAGGTTTGCCATGCAGAAATTGCTGAACTTGAGTCCAATGCGACCTATGACACCTGTCTGTCCGTAGCCAAGCGAGAACTCAATCTGGTCGTTGCTTTTGCTGGTAAGTCCCCAGTTGATGTCCACGGTACCATTGATGCGGTCAGGTTCAACTTTGGGGTCAATGCTTTCGGGGTCGAAGTGACCAAGCGAAGCAATTTCGCGGTAGGAACGCATGAGGTCTTCCTTAGAGAACAAATCGCCAGGTTTGTTGCGAAGTTCTCGGCGGACGACGTTCTCATAGACGCGATCGTTACCGCTGATGCGGACATGACTGATGTATGCTTGCGGTCCTTCAAGGATGCGAATCTCTAAATCGACAGAATCGCCTACGATGTTAGTCTCAACAGGTTCAAGGCGAGAGAAAACGTAGCCGTTATTATAGTAAAGATTGCCGACGGCATCTTCGTCGCCCATCAAACGGTCGTTGAGAAGTTTCTGGTTGTACACGTCGCCTTTCTTCAAACGAAGCAACTCATTCAGTATCTCAGTAGGATAGAGCGTATTGCCCACCCAGTCAATGTCGCGGACATAGTATCTCTGTCCCTCCTCAACATTGATATATATGTTCACGTCCTGATTCTCGTTTGGCACGACACTGTCTGATTCGATGATGGCATCGCGATAACCGAGTTCGCCGTACTTCGTGAGCAGGTTCTCTTTTGCTTCTTTGTATTTCGCTTCAACATACTTCTTGTTCCTGAACCAGCCGGCCATGGAATGCCTTTCGTGAATCTTCTTCAGTACACCCGGCTTGAAGATGTTGCCTTTGATTTTCTTTGTGCTCAAGTGTTCGTTGCCCGTAATGAAGATATGGTCAATCTTCACCTTGTCTTTTCTATCGACGTTGACATCTACAATGACTTTGTCAGGCGCTCCGGCATCTTCACGTTGTACGACGCTTATCTCTGCGTTCTTGAAACCTTTTTCCGAGAAATATCTTTCTCCGAGAATCTTTGCGCGGTCAATCATGTTTGGTGTCAACTGATTGTCCTTTATCAGGCCAAGTTTTTCCTTCAGGTCATCGCGTTCGTTCTTTCTTACGCCGTAATAGTTGATTTGCGAGATGCGGGGGCGTTGGGTGAGTTGGATGTGGAGATAGGCGGAGTCGCCGACAAGGCTGTCCACGCTGATAGCGACATTGCTGAAGAGCCCGTTGCGCCAATAGCGTTTCACGGCCTTGGTTATTTCATCTCCGGGAATCTCTATCTTCTGTCCTTCGCTCAATCCGCTAAGGCCGATAAGGAGGCGTTCGTCATAGTTGTTCACGCCATCGACGGTAATCTCACCGATGTAGTATTCTTTTGGCGTACGACTATAGTCGATTTCGGGAGCTACTTCGCGATGCACTACTTGTGGCAGCAGTGGGAGAAGTAGTCCGAAGAGGCTAACTATTATAAGGCAGGTCCTTTTCACTTTTTTTATTTGCCGAGGTTTCTTTTTGTTCAGCCTTTGCTCACTTGCTCTCCGGTCATTCCGAAGCGTCTTTGCCTATGCTGGTAGGCTGCGATTGCTTTGTATAGGTCTTCCTCGTGGAAGTCAGGCCAGTAGGTGTCGCAGAAGTAGAACTCGCTATATGCACATTGCCAGAGCAAGTAGTTGCTGATTCGCAGTTCTCCGCCTGTCCTGATGAGCAGGTCGGGGTCTGGCATGAAGTTTGTTTCCAAGTGGTTTGTGACGTATTCCTCGTTGATATCTTCCGGCTTGATGTGCCCGGCCTGTACTTCTTTGGCGGCATCGCGCATGGCTTTTGTCAGTTCCCAGCGACTGCTATAGTTGAGTGCTGTTACGGCTGTCATACGCTTGTTGTTCTTTGTGTTTTCCATGCACTCCAGGATGCGCTGGCGGGCAGGGGCAGGAAGTCTTTCGAGGTCGCCGATGTATCGGAACCTTATATCGTTCTTGATGAATATCTCGTCTTCAAGTTTATCGACGACAAGGCCCATCAGCATCTTCACTTCTGATTCCGGACGGTTCCAGTTCTCTGTCGAGAAGGTGTACATCGTCAGGTATTTGACGCCGAGTCTTGCACATTCTGAAGTGATGCGCGTCACATTGTCCACGCCTTGGAGGTGTCCGCTTGAACGTGGAAGTCCTCTTTCCTGTGCCCAGCGTCCGTTGCCGTCCATGATGATGGCGATGGATTCCGGAATGTTGTTCCTATCGAATTCGATTGTATCTTTCATAAGACTTTCCTTTATTTCCTAATTCTTACTGAGGCCTAATTTCTAATCCCTAATCCCCGCATCAGTTATTGCATCTGCGGAATTTGGGAAGCATGTCGAAGGTGACAAAGAACGTGGCGAAGCTGTAGCTGTCCTTGTTCTTGAATCTTGCGCTTTTCACGCCGTACGGGTCTTTCAATTGTGTTCCAGCAGGTGTGGCATCGAGTTTGTCGGTTGTCGTGAAGCGCATGGTCCATTCGAAACCGAGGTTGACGCGAGGCCTGACCTTGTATTTCACGCCGATGCCCACGGGGATGTTCATTCCGCCACATACGCCGGCTCCGCCGCCCATGCCAAGTGTGAAGCCTACGCCCAACAAGATGTATGGGGTGATGCGGCTGTTGCCTTTGTAGCCCACGCCTGTGCCGTAGCCCCAGAAGTTAAGTTCGAACTGCAGCCCGACGTCCATGACGTTTCGTGAGAACTTCACTTTGGTGGGCGCTCCGCCTTCGGGGGTTTCGCTGTATGCGTTTATGGGGAGGAAGCCATCGGTGGAGCCGTGGATATGTCCGAATGCGATGTCTGCCTTGACTGCCATGCGGGGATTGATGATGCGGCGGGCCATTATCATGCCCATAGGGCTGAGGTTGGCAAAGGGTGTGCTGTTGGCGTCGCCTATATAGAACATGCCGCCAAGTCCGGCACCCATGTCCATCTTGTATTCTATCTCTTCTTCTGCTCGGGAAGCAGAGGGGAGTATAAATGGAAGTAATAAAAGTAATAAAGTGCTTTTTATTCTCATTAATCCCTTTTCTCTAATCCCTAATCCTTTTCATCGTTGGGCGAACCCAAGCTTGTTGAGTCGTCCTCGCCACACTTGTGAGTTGGTGATAATCCAGATGAAGTTGTTTTCGTCAACGGTGCTGGCAATGCAGCCTTCTACACCTCTCAGCGCGGACGGCATCCTGATTAAGCCACTGGGACGCCACGTCAGGCCGTAGTCCTGACTGACGTGCATTACGTCGAGCGCCACGTGTTTCCCGTCGGCCGAGGCTCCGCCGAAGGCGATGCACTTTCCGTCGTAGGCCAGCAGGTTGAAGTATTGCAAGTTGGGGCAGGGGACGATGTTGTCGGGGGTGACAAGGAAGTAAATCCAAGTGGCGTCTTCTTCGTATGACTTCCACCCATCGTTCCACATCTTGTTCCACACCACGTCATGCTTCGTCTCGCTGTCTTTTTGTCCGACCATTACGATGCGTCTGCTGCCGTTTGCTTGTTTCACGGTCAGTGCCCTGATGTTGGCCGTGGGCAGGAGACTTGTTTCCGAGTCGAGTTTGTCCTCTTCCCAGGTCGAGGCGTCGGCAGAGCGGAGCAGCTTACTCTCCGAGATGGCATAAAAGAATTTGTCTGTCTTTTCTATGAGGGTCAGTCCGGCAGAAAGCGTGGTTCCCGTTTGTTGCCAGTCCGTGGCATTGGTTGATGAGAAGATTTCGCCGCTTGCCGCACTGAGGTAGAACGTGCCTTCGTGCTGCCGAAGGGTTTGCGGGTCTGCTCCGGATGGCAGTCCTGTCACGGCGGTCTCCTTCCACGAGCCTCTGGCGTCTAATCCGGAGCGCTCGGCAAGGAGGAAGTCCGTTCCCTTTTTCCCGAGTACCATCAGCTTGTCGTTCTTGACGAAAGCCTTCATGTCCGTCAGGCCTGTGATGTGTTCAGTTCCTATTTCTTCGCATTGTTTCCAATAGATGGAGTCGCCCTCCTGTTTGTGCACATTGACTTTGAGGGTGTACGTCCGGCTGCTCTTGCTGTCGCCGCTGGTCAGATAGAGTTCCAGAGGTTGGGTCAGGTTGAGGCTGTCGGTGGAATTGTAGGAAGTCCATTGGCCGTCTCCGTATTTTGCCCGATACTGAAGCGAGGAGCCTTCGAAGGTAATGTTAGCGGCAACGGACGAAAGCAGGCTGCCATAGGGAAGGGAATCGCGATTTTCGATAGTGCCCTCGCGCAGGTTGATGGTCATTTCGTAATAGCTGCCGGAGAAGGTGGTGCTGAGGTCGCCAACTTGGCGCTGAATGTTCCCCAACGTCACGGATTTTATGTAGCAGTAGCCGTTAGAGGACGAACCGTCGTCATCATCTTTGGCGCACGATATGGCTATCAGCGGCAGAACCAAAAGCAGCAAAAGCCCGCGTATGTTCATTGTAACTATTTTTGCGCGCATAGCGTGTGTGTCATTTCAAGGTGCAAAGATACGAAGAATTTATGATTCTGCAATTTCAATTTACGATTTATGCCCTATTTCTTTGCTTTTTTAAGTTAAATTAGGGAAAAGGGCAATTACTTTGCTCATGTGCAGACGTTTGGGAAAGGTCAGGGGGACAAAGAGAATTGCTCATCCTGCGCCGATTAGTTGCCCAACGTGACACGCCATGTTGTTTGCTTTTACATGTATAATCAATTATTGGTGTCCGGGGAATTTATTTCATTATCTCCAGTTCCATCGATTTCATC
>CAMKTM010000042.1 GCA_946415695.1 uncultured Prevotellaceae bacterium
GGTGAGCAGGTTAGCCACTGATTCCGAGGGCTTCGCCCCCGGTTTCTAATAGTAAAGCCTTCCAGGCTTGAGATGCAACAGGCTTTACTCTGGTGGCAAAGCCTTTCAGGCCGTTTCCCCGGACAACAATAGTTGGCAATAAAGGCACGCCGCGTTGACAATAAAGGCACGCCGCGTTGACAATAAAGGCACGCCTCGTTGGCAATAAAGGTGTGCTCTTATTGCCAACGAGGCGTGCCGCGCAAAAAAAAAAGCCCTTCCCGGATGGAGAAGGGCTAAAGGTTTTCGTCGGAATTTAGAATGAGAGTTCGGAACCGGCCTTGAACTTAACCACCTTCTTAGCGGGGATGGTGATAGCCTTCTTGGTAGCGGGATTGATACCCTTGCGTGCATCGCGCTTTGTTACAGAGAATGTACCGAAGCCTACGAGAGCTACCTTTTCGCTCTTCTTCACAGCCTGCTTGATGGCATCCAGAGTAGCGTCCAGAGCCTTTTTTGCGTCAACTTTGCTCATGCCAGCGCCCTCGGCGATCTTGGCAACTAATTCAGTTTTGTTCATAGGAAAAACGTTAACTTGTTTGTAATAAGGTTTTATGAAACACTCTATTTTATATTTTCACTTCACAAATTTAGATAAACTTGCCCGAATGACAAAGCATTTAGTGAAAAAAATGCAATTATTCGTGAAAAATAATTATATAAAGCCCTATTTAGCCCTATTGTATGGCTATTTTTCGTACCTTTGCACCCAAATTTATAATAATCTGTTCTTTCAAGATGAACTCAATGCCTCCTGTTACAAAAAACCTGCTCATCATCAACGTGCTGTGCTTCTTTGCGAGCCTGGCGTTTGCTTCCCACGGCATAAATTTCGATGAGCTGTTCGGTCTGCACTTTATCCTTGCGAGCCACTTCCGCCCCTGGCAGCTCTTCACCTATATGTTCATGCACGCCAGCTGGCAGCACCTTTTCTTCAACATGTTCGCCGTGTGGATGTTCGGCCGCATCATGGAGCAGACAATGGGCAGGAACCGCTTCCTCTTCTACTACCTGACGTGCGGCCTGGGCGCCGGACTGATGCAGGAACTGGTGCAGACGGCCGAGTACTGGTACTACGGCTTCGGCAGCTACGAACAGGTGGCACTGGGCGACGGCGTCATGGCCATGGCAGACTACCTGAACCGCTGGAACACGGTCGGTGCCTCGGGTGCCGTCTATGGCATCCTGCTCTCCTTCGGCATGACGTTCCCCGAGGAGCGCATGTTCATCTTCCCCCTGCCCGTGCCAATCAAAGCTAAATACTTCGTCGTGGGCTATGCCGTCATCGAACTGCTCTCGGCCCTCTCGCTGAAAGGCGACGGCGTGGCACACATGGCGCATCTGGGCGGCATGCTTGTCGGCCTGCTGCTGCTCCTGTACTGGCGCGGCGGAGGCGGCAGCGGCAATCGTGGCGGCTACCGCAGCTACGGCCCGAACGGCAGCTCGTGGGACAACGTGCGGCGATGGTTCTCTTCCCTCTTCAAGAAGAAAGAGCCGCACATCAACGTCACCTACGGCGGACGATACGGACAGGAAGCCGCCTACCGACAGCAGAAGAAAGAGCAGGAGGAAGAACTCAACCGCATACTCGACAAAGTGAAGAAGAACGGCTACGACGGCCTCACACCAGAAGAAAAGAAACGCCTCTTCGACATCACCAGAAAGTAAAACCACACCAAAGTCCCCTAAGTCCTTAAAGTCCCTAAAGTCCCTAAAGACCTTAAAGACTTTATAGACCCTAAAGACCCTATGAAAGAGCTATTCAAACGCATCTCCATCAGCCTCTTCCTCGGAGCCAACCTCTGCACCATCCTGCTGCTATGGCTATGTGTGGGACTGACCTACATCTCGCCCGACACGATGCCCCGCCTATCGCTCCTCACCCTGGCGTTTCCCGTCTTCCTGGCCGTTGACTTACTCTTCATCGTGTTCTGGCTGCTCTTCCACGCACGCCTCGCATGGGTGCCGATAGCAGGAGCACTCGTCATTGGCAGCTACATCCTCGACTACTGCCCACTGAACTTCGGCAGCAACGACGGCGAAAGCTCCGACAGCACCCTCACCATCGTCTCCTATAACGTCGGTTACATGAGAAACGACGAACAGCGAGCCGAACTGCTACAGTTCATCAAAACGATTGATGCCGACATCTTCTGCATCCAAGAGATTGGCGGATATTACTTCAAGAAGAACAAGGCAGTGCTCGACTCCATGTCCTACAGCATCCTGCAAATCGGCACCGCTGCCATTCTCTCGCGACACCCCTTCCTGAGCGACACGCTGCACATCGACTACCCCACCCGCCAGAACAATAGCGTAGCTTGCTGGATAGACTACCGCGGCGACAGCCTGTTCGTCATCAACAACCACTTGGAAAGCAACATGCTCAGCCCCGAAGAAAAGGACAACTACACCAACGCCATCACAGAGCCGGACCGCGAATCCATCAAGAACAGCTCACGGGTGCTCCTGAGCAAGCTGAGCGAAGCAATAGCCTACCGAGGCGAACAAACCGACACCATACGTGCCATAGCAGAACGTCAGGCCGGGCACTCCACAATCGTCTGCGGCGACTTCAACGACACACCCATCTCCTACACCTACCAACGCCTCGCCCGCCTTCTCTCCTCAGCCTATCGAGAGACAGGTTTCGGCCCTGGCTTCACCTATACCCGACGCTCCTTCCCCGTGCGCATCGACCACCTCTTCTTCTCAAAGGACTGGACCTGCACCTCATGTCGCATCGAACGCACCGTTTTGTCGTCCGACCACTATCCTCTCATCGTCCGTTTGAGCAAAAAAACACGTTAATCCACCTTTTTTACATAAAAAGTCTCCCTTTTTCGCAAAGTTTACGGAAAAAGTCGTATCTTTGCACGCTATTTGACTAAACGCAGAAGTTAACATTAAAAACATTAAATAATTTACTAACAATGCAAAACAAAGGATTTGTAAAGGTTTTCGCGGTTCTTCTGACACTGGTTTGCCTCTTCTATCTGAGCTTCTCCGTCGTGACCAATCACTTCGAGAACAAAGTAGAAGCCCTCGCACAGACAGAAGGTCAGGCAGCAGCCGACCGCTACTTGGACTCTCTGCTCAACAACAAGGTTTACTGCAATGTCTGGACATTGAAGGACTGCCGCGAGATGGGCATTGGCCTGGGTCTTGACCTCAAGGGCGGCATGAACGTCATCCTGGAAGTCAGCGTGCCCGACGTCGTCAAGGCACTCGCCGACCACAAGGAGGAGACCGACGAAAACTTCCGTAAGGCCGTCGAACAGGCGACCAAAGAGGCTGCTGGCAGCCAAAACGATTTTATTACCTTATTTATTAAAGATTATAAGGCACTGGAGCCCAACAAGGCTCTGGCCGAAATCTTTGCCACACAGCAACTCCGCGACAAAGTGACGACAAAGAGCACAGACAAGGAAGTCGAAAGCGTGCTGCGTGCCGAAGTGAAGAGTGCCATCGACAACTCTTACAACGTGCTTCGCACCCGTATCGACCGCTTCGGCGTCGTACAGCCCAACATTCAGGCTCTCGAAGGTCAGGAAGGCCGCATCATGGTGGAAATGCCTGGCGTGAAGGAACCCGAACGCGTGCGTAAATTGCTGCAGGGCAGTGCCAACCTGGAGTTCTGGGAGACCTACAACACACAGGAGATTGTGCCTTTCCTCGTGTCCCTCGACACCAAACTTGCCGCCGCACTGAGCGGCATCAAGGAAGAAGCACCCGCCGACACCACTGAGGCTGTTGCACAGACAGAACCTCTTGCCGTGGAAGAGGCCGACACAGCAAAGGCTTCCACCGACCTCGCTTCTGCTGTTGCCGAGAACAACGACGTAGAGGGCACATCAACCCTTTCTGCCGAAGAACTCGAGAAGGCACACAAGGCACATCCCCTGCTGAGCCGCTTGCAGCTTGCTCAGGGTGCCTACGGCTGCGTGGTTGGCTTTGCCAGCAAGCGCGACATGGACGACATCAACGAGCTCCTCGCTTCTCCCGAAGCAAAGGAAGTTCTTCCCTCTGACCTCCGCCTCAAATGGGGCGTGAAGGGCATGGGCGAAGGCGCCAGCGCCAACTGGTATGAGCTGTATGCCATCAAGGTGACAGAACGCAACGGCCGTGCTCCCCTCGAAGGCGACGTAGTGACCGACGCCAGCGACTCTTACGACCAGCGCGGTATGCCTTGCGTAAGCATGAAGATGAACGTCGACGGTGCACGTCGTTGGGCTGCCCTCACAAAGGCCAACCTGAAGCGCAGCGTTGCCATCGTGCTCGACGACAATGTCTATAGCGCTCCCACCGTTCAGAGCGAAATCACTGGCGGCAACTCCGAGATTACCGGCCACTTCACCGCAGAGGACACCCGCGACCTCGCCAACGTGCTGAAGTCCGGTAAGATGCCCGCTCCCGCAAAGATTGTGAGCGAAGAAATCGTTGGTCCCTCTCTCGGTGCAGAATCTATCCGCCAGGGTATCTGGAGCTGCGTCATCGCCTTCGTCATCCTCATGTTCTATATGATTACGATGTATGGCTTCATTCCCGGCATGGTTGCCAACTGCGCTCTTATCCTCAACCTCTTCTTCACCATTGGTATCTTGACCAGCTTCCAGGCTGCACTGACCATGAGCGGCATCGCCGGTATGGTGTTGTCTCTGGGTATGGCTGTCGATGCCAACGTGCTCATCTACGAGCGCACGAAGGAAGAGTTGAAGGCCGGCAAGAAGGTACGCGAAGCACTGGCTGCCGGTTACAGCAACGCCTTCAGCGCCATCTTCGACTCTAACTTGACATCCGTCATCACGGCTATCATCCTCTACTACTTCGGTACTGGTCCAATCCGCGGCTTCGCCACCACATTGCTCATCGGTATCTGCGTAAGCTTCTTCACCGCTGTGTTCCTGACACGCGTTGTCTATGCTCAGGTTATGGATAAGGACAAGTGGCTGGGCCTCACCTTCCGCACCGCTATTGGCGACAAGATTTCGTTCCAGAACCCCAACTTCAAGTTCATGAGCGCCTACAAGAAGAGTTTCGCCATCTTTGGCTCTCTGGCCGTCATCAGCATCTGCTTCATGTTGGTACGTGGCTTCAGCAAGAGCATCGACTTCACCGGCGGTCGCAACTTCGTTGTACTGTTCGAGAACGAGGTACAGCCCGAGACCGTTCGCGGCCTGCTGGCCGAAGCCTTCCCCGAAAGCAACACCAGCGCCATCGCACTCGGCACGGAGGGCAAGACCATCCGTATCTCCACCAACTATCGCATTGAGGAGGACGGCATCGAGGTGGACAGCGAGATTGAAAGCAAACTCTTCGAGACCCTGAAGGGCGGCGGTCTGCTGGCAAGCGACCTGACGCTGGAGAACTTCATCAACCGCGACGAACGCGCCGGCGGCTCCATCATCAGCAGCCAGAAGGTAGGACCTTCCGTGGCAGAAGACATCACGTACGGTGCCATCTGGAGCGTCATCCTCGCCTTCATCGCCATCTTCGTCTATATCTTCATCCGCTTCCGCAACCTGTCATTCTCCATCGGTGCCATCACCGCACTGATTTTCGATATCATCCTCATCCTGGGTATGTACAGCATGTGCTGGGGCTGGATGCCCTTCTCGCTCGAGATTGACCAGACGTTCATCGGTGCCGTGCTGACCGCTATCGGTTACTCCATCAACGACAAGGTGGTAGTCTTCGACCGCATCCGCGAGTTCCTCCACCTGCACCCGAAGCGCGACAAGCAGGAACTGTTCAACACCTCGCTGAACAGCACCTTGAACCGTACCATCAACACCTCTGTCTCTACGTTCATCGTACTGGCAGTCATCTTCTGCCTCGGCGGCGCCAGCATCCGCAGCTTCGCCTTCGCCATGATCCTGGGTGTTGTATTCGGCACACTGTCGTCCATCTTCGTGGCTGCTCCCACAGCTTACCTCACCAGAGGCAAGAACATCGTGGAAGAACCCGAGAAGAAGTAAGACACTATATACATTATACATATATATATTATTAGAGCCGCAGCCTGCTGCGGCTCTTTTTTATTGCCACGTTGACACACACACCAGCAGCACTTCTCCGGCAGGACAACACCACACAGCATGAGGATGTGTCATAATTAACGTGAGTTCTTCGCTTCGCTCAGGCGCAGGCGGAGCGACGAATTGTTTTAATCAGTCTTTTGCGCTTTCATCCCACGGCAAGTTGTTTGCTTCTACATGTACAAGCAATTGCTTCTACATGTAAAAGCAATTGCTTGTACATGTAGAAGCAAACATCCAAGAGGGGCAAGGAACAAGGAGCGGGGAGCAAGAGATTTCGTCGAGCTTGCGTTAATTAACAACAACGGATTACACGGATTTTACTGATTATCTTATTTGCTGATTATCAGCATCGCTTAAAATCGTAAAATCCTTGTAATCCGTTGTTTTATTATATTGATTTGACACATCTTCTCAAAGTGCCGCAAGAGGCCGCAAGGTTGTTTAACATTGTTAAGCTTGCGAGAATTTGGGCAAAAAAACGTACATTTGCACGATTTTTTGCATGAACATGTTGTTTTGTTGCATAAAAGCAAACAGAAACAACTGTACAAAAGCAAAGGATGAAACCACTAACTAAAGTGTTATATCAATGAAACACAACATCTTCCACCTTGCGCTTGTGTTGGCTGTTTTGTCATGTATGCCAATGAGCGCACAATCTGCCTCAGGAGCCTAAGATGGTTGTCACACAGCCTGCTTCCCTCGACTTCGGCGTCATCACTGCTGCCACAACAAAGACCTTCACCATCGCCAACACAGGCCATGCAACCTTGGAAGGCATCAGCGTCAGTTCATCTAATGACGCTATTTTCTCCATCACAGGTGCTCCCACAAGTCTTGAGGCAGGCACAAGCGCAGAAGTGACCATCACAATGGCTGCTACCACGACAGGCGCACTGAGCAGCGACATCACCGTCAGCGCCACAGGCATGACTGACGTGCAGTTCACCGTGACCGGCGTCGTTCTGCCCGAAGGCCTCATGGTCGTTGACTTCAACGATAACCAACTGCCCGCTAACTGGACTAACGCAAGTTGGACATTCGCCAGCGGTGCCGCTACAGGCAAGAGCAGCAGTGCATACTTGACCACTCCGAAGCTCATCTTCAAGGATGGCGACTTGCTTGTCATCAAGGCAAAGCGTGCAGACAGCGACGCTACTGACTACATCACAATACAAGGCTCTGACGACAATGGCGCAACATGGACAGCTTACAACAAGAAGATTACTGGCAGCGATGGTTTGGCATATCCCGACTTTGGAACACTCGTTCTTTCTGACATTCCTGCAACAGTCAACAAGCTTCGCTTCGTCGGCTACTACGTTGTCGTTGACGAGATTGCAGGCCTGACCTACGCTCCCGTGCTTTCTGTAGCACTGGACGGAACAGTCGTAAGCTCTCCCGCTGCCTTCGACTTCGGCGAATGCGCTGCCGATGCTTCTGTCACTTATAACTTCACCAACGCAGGTGCAGGTACTATCGAAATCACCAACGTAGCAGTTACTGGCGAAGGCGCAGCTGCCTACAACACCAACTGGACAGCAAGCACAGCTGTTCCCTTCGACCTTGAGATTACCCGCACATACGATGCTGGCCGCGAAGGTGCTTCCGATGCCACCGTTACCGTCACGACCACCGAAGGCGACTTCGTCATCAACGTAACCGGCACAGACAAGGCTGCCAATGCTCCTGAGCTGGCAGTAAGTCCTGCCGAGGATGCCGACTTCGGCGTAGTGACAGCTGCCACAAGCAAGACCTACACCGTGACCAATGCAGGCACAGGCTTGCTGACCGTCAACATCTATTCCAACGAAGAGAAGTTTACTGTTGCTCCCGCCCAGCTTACCGACATCGCTGCAGGCGAAAGCAAGACCTTCGACGTAACCTTCACTCCCGTGGCAGAGACCTACGGCACGTTTACAGCAGAAATCGTTGTTGTCCCGACCTACGACTCTAACGCAGCCGTTCACTTCAACGCTTCTGCCAAGGTGAAAGACCCGAACATCTGGAGCGAGGACTTCTCTGCTGGCACAGTTCCTACAGGCTGGAATGTCGATAGCAACTGGACAATCGAAGGCGGTACTGCTAATGCAAAATACGCTTACGGCACCACAAACTACCTGACCACTCCTGTTCTGACCGTCAGCGATGCAAGCGACGAAATGACCTTCGACTACGAAGCAACAGCCAACTATGTCAGCATCAAGATTCAGATGTCGAAGGACGGCGGCGCCTTTGCCGACTACCAGACCATCTCTGACCTTAACAATGGCGATGCAGGCACTTACACCATTACCGGCCTCGAGGCAGGCGACTATCAGTTCCGCTTCGCTAACGACGACTACAAGCTCGACAACTTCGAAGGCTTCAAGCTGAACCTTGCCGACCACATCGTCAGCATCGCTGCAAGCACAATCCCCGAGAGCAGCAATTGGAACACGACCATGAAGGAAGGCCGCAGCTTCGAGGCTACAGTCACCGTGAAGGAGATGCGTGGCGTAGCAGAGGACGTGACTGCGAAGCTCTACATGGGCACAGAAGTGATTGGTACCGCCAACGGCTCCGTTGCTGCTAACGGCACTGAGACACTCACCATCACAGCTACCCCGACGACCTCTGCCACCGACGGCATCGAGATGCACATCGAGGTTGAGTATGCTGGCGGTACACTCAGCACAGACCCCGTCACCCGCTACGTTGCTGCTCTCACTTACTATGTACTCGATGAGACATCTACCGACGCTATCGTAGCTGGCACATACGACGTTGTTACCCTGAAGCGTACCTTCGTTGAAGGCTGGAACACCGTTTGCCTGCCCTTCACCATCACTGACGTGGAAGGCTTCTTCGGCGCAGGCGCTGAGGCATACACCTTCAACAGCTATGTGAATGGCGAACTTAACTTCACTGCTACAAGCGAACTGACAGCAAGCTATCCCTACATCGTCTATGTTCCGACAGCCATCACGGAAGACTTCAACCTGACCGACATCACCATCAATAGTGTCGATAAAGAGCCGTTCCTCTATAGCAGGGACAAAGTCTATCTGCGTGGCACCTACGCTCCCGTAGCAGCTGGCGCGTGGGAGAAGAACGCAACAGACGACATCATCTATGGCGTGACGACAGAAGGCCGCATCCAGAAGGCTGGCGCATCAGCCAGCATCAAGGGCTTCCGTGCTTACTTCGACGTGCCTGTCAGCTCTGAGGTTAAGGCTCTCTTCTTCGAAGGAGAGGATGCAACTGGCATTTCTGAAATTGAAAATAGCACATTGAACACAGAAGATGCCATCTACAATGTTGCCGGTCACCGCATCCAGAGAATGCAGAAGGGCATCAACATTATTAACGGTAAAAAGATTCTCAAGTAAGATGAAAAAGACATATATCATACCACAGACAATCGTATATTCTGCACAGTGTGAGAACATTCTTGCAGCAAGCCGTCTCGAGACCGGCAGTAATTCTCAAAACATAGAATTTACTGATGATGAATACGAGGGAGAGTTCAATACCAAGGAATTCTCTTCCCCCTTCGACGACGCATTCTAATAGCCATTGAGGCAAGGCAAACGACAATCCCGCGCCACTCATTACGAGCGACGCGGGATTTTTCTTTCCTTTCTGCCTTGCCATGTCAATTATTCTTCGTACATTTGCACAGAGAATCCATAAAAGCCATACGTTATGATGCACCGCCTCTCGTCAATCATCGTCAGTTTAACCTGTCTTCTCGCTCTCTCCCTGCCTGCTTTGGCACACAACTACAACGCTCAGGGCATCTGCACCGATGCTGGTTGCTCCGACCCCTACCAGCCTGCAACGCTTGAGGACGGCTGGTATCTGCTCAGCAATGCAGGCAACGTGGAATGGTTCTCGGCACAAGTCAACCAGGGCGGCAATAACATCTTCCTTTGGGGCAAGATGACCTGCGACATCGACTTCACGGGCATCACCCATACGCCCATCGGGGTGAGCGATGCCACGAAGTTCAACGGCAAGTTCGACGGACAGGGATACCGCATCTTGAACCTCAAGTTGCGCACCACGAAGGACCTTCAGGGCTTCTTCGGCGGACTGCGTGGCGGAGGGACGACCATCAGCAACCTCATCCTCGACAAGTCCTGCGCCATCAACGGCAAGCAGCGCGTGGGTGGCATCGCAGCGTTTGCACAAACCATCACGGGCGACCCCATTGTCATCGAGAACTGCATCAACGAGGCGAACATCACCGGGACAAGCACCGCAGTGGGCGGCATCCTGGGCGGCAGCATGAGTCCGCACCCTGCCATCCACATCCGCAACTGCATCAATAGGGGCGTCATCCGCGGTTCGGGCGAGTCGGCCACGATAGCGGGCTGGCTGGGCGACAACAATGGCTCGGTCGTAGAGAACTGCTACAACACTGGCCGCCTCATGGGGCTCGACGGCGACAAGCGCAACATGGTGCGCCACGGCGGCTCCTCCGTCATTCGCAACCTCTACGACTTCTACACGAACTCCACCTATACGCAAGGCATCAAGAAGGACTGGACGACGGCATCGCCCCTTTCGAGCGGCGAGCTCTGCTACTTCTTGTCTCAAGGTCAGAGCGGCGACGTCTGGCGGCAGGCAATCGGTCAGGACGAAGCGCCATTACCTTTTGGCAACGCGCCGAAGGTCTTTCTCTGTGGAAAAGCCTATTGCGACGGAACGCAGATACCGGGCGAATCGTTCTTCTCCAACACGGACGAAGGGATTGTCCTGCTGGAGCACCAGTACGAGAAGGGGCATTGCATCGTCTGCGGCAGCCTTCAGCCCGACTACGTCTTCCCGCCTCGCAAAGTCTTTCTCATGGCAGGCCAAAGCAACGCCGACGGACGCTCTGCCGTTAGCACCATGCCGCAGTACATACAGGATTACGTCAACAAAGGCGGCAGCAAGTTCTGCTACTGGAGCTATGCCAACGGCACCGAGGCGGCTTGGCAGATGTTCGGCGGCAAGATGCAACCCTACATGCCCTATACCGACAACAACACGACTTCGCGCTGCGGCTTCGACGGAGTGGTCTATCACCTCATCGAAGAGGCCTTGATGGAGCGCTTCTACGTCATCAAGGAGAGCCGTGGCGGCACAGCCATCGACACGCGATGCACCAGCTCGGGCGACCTCTGGTGGTACGCCGCACCCGACTGGCTGGCCTCTGCCGCTCCACGCAGCGGACATTCCCTTGCCCTTGAGTTTACCGAGAACATTGGACTTTGCATCGACAATGTGCTGTCGCAACTCGAAGAGGGCTACAAGATACAATGCATCATGTGGCATCAGGGCGAATCGGACCGCACGCAGGCAACCTCCTACCACGACAATCTGCGGCAGCTCGTCGCCTATCTGCGCTCCTGGCTCGCCGAAAAGACGGGCGACGAAAGCTATGCTACGCTGCCCTTCATTGCCGGCACAGTGAACCGCAAGAGCACGCAGTACAACGCCCAGGTGGAGCAAGCCGTCCTGCAATTGGCTACAGAGGATGCGAACTTCCACGTCGTCGATATGAGCGACTGCAAGCTTGGCTCGGACAACCTGCACTTCGACGCCACAGGCGAAGTAGATGCGGCCCAAAGAATGTTCAGCAAACTGACGGAGCTGGGTCTGCTGGACGAGGAGGACCCTACAGGCGTAGTCTCCCCCGTCCCCTCCAAAGGAGAGGGGAAGCAATCGCTCGACGTAGTCAACGGCAGAGAAGAGTGCTACGACCTCAGCGGCAGAAAAGTAGTAAAAGGCAAACAGCCAGGCTTCTACATTCAGAACAACCGCAAAGTGTTAGTACAATAGAAATAGAAGCCCCCTCTAACTCAAAGACCCCCTCTAACTCCCCCTTAAAGGGGGAGAACCAAAGGTCAGCGACCGAAGGGAAAGCTAACTCCACCCCTTTAAGGGAGGGTTGGGGTGGGTCTGGAACTATTAAATGGTAAATGATTAAATGGTAAATGGTAAATGATTAAATGGTAAATGGTAAATGGTAAATGATTAAATGGTAAATAATTAGGTCTTATGTTGAAAACAAGAAGAATCGTATTGGCTTTGACAGCACTATTGGCTGTGAGCCTGAGCGCCTGCTCACAAGACAAACAGGAAAAGCGTATGGGAAAAGTATTGGTGGCCTATTTCTCCGCCACAGGCACGACGGAAGGTGTGGCGCAGCAGTTAGCAGCGGTCACAGGAGGCGACCTATACAAGATTCAGCCCGAGCAGCCTTACACGGAAGCCGACCTCGACTGGCGCAACAAGCAGAGCCGTTCGTCGGTCGAGATGAAGGACCGCAAGAGTCGACCCACCATAGCAGGAAAGCAGAAGAACTGGGCGGAGTACAGCATCGTCTATGTCGGTTTCCCCATTTGGTGGAACACTTGCCCAACCATCATCAACACCTTCATGGAGTCTTACGACTTCCAGGGCAAGACCGTCATTCCCTTTGCCACTTCCGGAGGCAGCAGCATCAAACAGTCCTGCCAGGACCTGAAGGCTGCCTACCCTGCTATCAAATGGAAAGAAGGCAAACTGCTCAACAGACCCTCGGAGGAGGAACTGAAGACTTGGACTAAAGGATTGTAACATTCAAACTAAAACCATACAACTATGCAAGGAAATTTCTATTATCACAACCCCACCAAACTGTATTTTGGTGAAGACTCCCTCAACTTCCTCAAGGACGAACTGCAGGGCTACGGCCCCAAAGTGCTGCTGAACTACGGCAGCGGCAGCGTGAAACGCAACGGCATCTACGACCAGGTGGTGGCCATCCTCAAGGAGGCCGGCAAGACCATCGTGGAGAATCCGGGCGTGATGACTAACCCAACGCTCGAGAAACTTAACGAGGGCGTGAAGATAGCCCGCGAGAACGACATCGACCTCATACTCTCCCTGGGCGGCGGCAGCGTGTGCGACTACTCGAAAGCCGTGGCCGCATCGGTCTTCTACGAGGGCGACTACTGGGACCAGTTCTGGCTGAAACAGCAGAATCCCGCTGCCGACCAGCGCCTGCTGCCCGTAGGCTGCATCCTGACAATGGCAGGAACCGGCTCGGAGATGAACGCCGGAACGGTGATTACCGATACCGAGCACACCTTCAAGGTGGGGCATGTGTTCGACGACCGACTCATGCCAAAGTTCTCCATCCTGAACCCTCGCTTCACCATGACCGTGCCGGAGAACCAGATGAAGGCCGGCATCTACGACATCATGAACCACATCATGGAGCAATACTTCAGCGACTTCGACGACAACACGAGCGACTACCTGGCCGAGGGCCTGATGCGCTCCGTCATCCACAGCAGCCGCATCGCCGTCAAGAACCCGCAGGACTACGAGGCACGCTCCAACATCATGTGGACAGCAACCTGGGCGCTGAACACCCTCATCGGGCTGGGCAAGCAGCAGGACTGGATGGTACACATGATCGGCCACAGCGTAGGAGCATGGACACACGCTCCCCACGGCTTCGCACTCGCATCGGTGTCGATGGCTTACTACCGTCGCGCCCTGAAGCCCGGTCTGCCCAAATTTGTGCGCTTTGCCAAGAACGTATGGGGCATCAGCGGCGAAGGCATGACCGACGAGCAAGTGGCAGAACGCGGACTCGAAGCCCTGAAGGACTGGATGCTGGAGATTGGCCTGCCCCTGACCATCGGCGAGCTCGGTGCCAACGAAGAGATGATTCCAGGCATCACGGAGACGACCGTCGTCTATCCCGCAGGTTATCTGAACCTGAAGAAAGAGGACATCGCGGAGATTCTGAAAGAAAGCCTGTAGCCATCGTTCCACATTGGTCAGCCACAGACATCCTACGTCGTGTTGTTTGCTTGTACATGTACGTGCAATTGCTTTTACATGTACAAGCAATTGC